>SKMI01000100.1 GCA_007121115.1 Paracoccaceae bacterium
TAAAGCACATGATTGCGCCAGCGTCCGTTGATCTGCAGATAACTCTGCGCCACACCCTCATACTTGAACCCCGAGCTTTCCAGCACCCGGCGCGAGGCCGCGTTCTCGGGCAGGCACGCCGCTTCGATCCGGCTCAGGTCCAGCGCGGTGAAGGCATGGTGCACCAGCGCCCGGATCGCCTCGCGCATGTAGCCCTGCCGGGCAAAGGGCGCGCCGATCCAGTAGCCCAGCGTTCCCGATTGTGCCGGGCCGCGACGGATGTTGTCCAGCGTGATCGCGCCCAGCAGCACCTGATCCTCGTGCCGGATGATGAACGCCGGGACCGCGTGGCCCTGCGCCACCGAGCGACTGGCCCAGCGAACCCTTGTGGTGAAGGCGCGCCGCGTCAGGTGATCCTCGGCCCAGGTCGGCTCCCACGGGGTCAGGAAATCGGCGCTTTCGGCGCGCAGCGCGCTCCAGGCGCGGAAATCCGAATGCTGCGGGAGGCGCAGATACAGCCGGTCGGCCTCGATCCGCAGCATACGCCGGAATCCCAGCATCAGGCCGCCAGCCGACGGCTCAGCGCGACCAGGTCGGGCGCCGCGCCCACCGGGCCATAGAGCGCCAGCGCCACATTCCCCGCCGCTGCCAGCGCCTCGGCATGGGCGCGCAGCGCGACCGCGTCCACCGCATCGATCCGGGCCACGGTTTCGGACACATCCGGCACCCGGCCCCAGATCGCCAGCAGCCGTGCCAGCCGTTCGGCGCGCGCGGACGGACTTTCCAGCCCCATGAGCATCCCGGCCTTCATCTGCGCCTTCGCGCGCGCGGTCTCGGCGTCGGTCATGTCGTCGGCGGAGCGGCGGATCTCGTCGATGGTCAGCCCGGCCAGCGCGCCCAGCTCATCCCCGCCCGTCCCGGCATAGACGGTCATCAAACCCGTGTCGGCATAGGCCCCCGCCTGCGCGAAGATCGCGTAGCAGAGCCCCCGCTCCTCGCGCAGCGACTGGAACAGGCGCGAGGACATGCCGCCCCCCATGACCCCCGCATAGACCTGCGCGACGTAGTAATCGGGGTCCCGATAGCCGGGCGCCTCGAAGGCCAGCGCGAAATGCGCCTGCTCCAGATCGCGCTGCTCGCGCCGTTCGCCGGAATGGAACCGCGCCAGGTCGGCCACCGGTGCAGGCGCGGGGCGCAGGTCGCCGAAATGATCTTCGGCCAGTTTCACCAGCAGGTCATGATCCACCGCCCCGGCAGCGGCCAGGATCATCTGCCCGGGCCCATAATGCGCGGCGGTGAATCGGCGCAGATCGCCCTCGCCGAACCGCGCCACATCGTCTGACCGACCCAGAATCGACCGCCCGATGGGCTGCGCCGGATAGGCCGCTTCCTGCAGCCAGTCGAAGATCACGTCATCCGGCGTGTCCAGCGCCTGGCCGATCTCCTGCAGGATCACGCCGCGCTCCACCTCGATCTCGCGGGCCTCGAAGCGCGGGTGGCGCAGGATATCGGCGATCAGGTCCACCGCCAGCCGCACGTCGGATTTCAGCACGCGGGCGTAATAGGCCGTGGTCTCGCGCGAGGTATAGGCGTTCATGTAGCCGCCCACATCCTCGATCTCTTCGGCGATCTGAAGCGCGCTGCGGGTGGTGGTGCCCTTGAACGCCATGTGTTCCAGGAAATGCGCGACCCCGTTCTGGTCCGCGCTCTCGTGCCGGGCGCCTACGTCCACCCAGACCCCCACGGTGGCCGATTCCAGCCCCGGCATGAATTCGGTCACCACGCGGAAACCGTTGGGCAGTGTCGTCAGGCGGAAACTCACGCGGCGATCCTTTCGCGGATGAGCGCCTGCAGCGCGCTCAGGTCATCGGGCAGGCGGGTAACCCGTTCGGGCCGGTCGAAGAGGTCTGCCATGCGCGGCGGCAACGCCGGGCGCAGGCCGGTGGCGGCTTCCACCGCATCAGGGAATTTTGCCGGGTGCGCGGTGGCGAGTGTCACCATGGGCGTGGCCGGGTCGCGGGCCAGATGCGCTTCGGCCACGTGCACGCCCACGGCGGAATGCGGGCACAGCAACTCGCCCGTTGTGCCCAGCGTGGCGGCGATGGTGGCAGCGGTCTGCGCCTCGTCGCACCGCCCGCTGGCGTAGATGCCCCGCAGGTGGGTCATGGCGTTTTCGGACAGACGGAACGCCCCCCCTTCGGCCAGTTCCGCCATCAGCGCCGCCACCGCCGCGCCGTCCTGCCCGTGCGCCCAGAAGAGGGCGCGTTCGAAGTTCGACGACACCTCGATATCCATGGAGGGCGAGATCGTGGGCGCCACGCCCTCCCGCGCGTATTCGGCGGTTTCCATGCAGCGGTGCAGGATATCGTTGCGGTTGGTGGCGATCACCAGCCGGTCGATGGGCAAGCCCATCCCGCGCGCGATGAAGCCTGCGAAGATGTCGCCAAAATTGCCGGTGGGCACGGTGAAGCTGACCTTGCGGTGCGGCGCGCCCAGGGCCACGCCGGCGGTGAAGTAATAGACCGCCTGCGCCAGCACCCGCGCCCAGTTGATGCTGTTGACGCCTGCGAGCGCGACCTCGTCACGGAACGCATGGTCGTTGAACATGGCCTTGACCAGCGCCTGGCAGGTGTCGAAGTCGCCATCCACGGCGAGGGCGTGGACATTGGACTCCCCGGGCGTGGTCATCTGGCGGCGCTGGACCTCGGAGACGCGGCCATGCGGGAAGAGGATGAAGACATCGACGTTCGCCAGACCCCGAAACGCCTCGATCGCCGCCGAGCCGGTGTCGCCCGA
>SKMI01000355.1 GCA_007121115.1 Paracoccaceae bacterium
CAACCCGCACGCCCCGAGGGCGCTTGCCGGCGCCTTGCCGCGGGCGACGCCGTTGCCCGAAGCGGATGCGTTGTGCGCTTGGCCCCAGCTTTTTCTTCCGGCTGATGGAATAATGTGCATTCCCCGGACGTCTTAACTTTCACAGGTGCGGCAACAGCGGCGCCTGCGGACATCTGCATTCGGGAGGAAACACAGGATGCCGAGAAAAGAACGCGGACTGATCGAGCTTTACCATCAGGACCCGGAACGTGCCGAATACCTGGTCTTCGGGCGCAAGGCCGGGCCGAACCGGCGCGGGTTCCTCAAGGGGGCGGGCCTCGCCTCGATGGGGGCGGTGCTGGGCACCACGATTCCCTTCAGCGCCAACATGCCTGCCGGGCTGATGCCGGCGGCGCTGGCCGAAACCGTCAATGAATTCACCTTTGACGCCAAGCATGCCGACATGATCGTGCACAACGACCGCCCCGTGAATGTCGAGGCGGCGGTGCATCTGCTCGACGATGATGTGACACCCGCAGACAAGCACTTCATCCGCAACAATGGCACAATGCCGATGCCGATGAGCAAGGCCGACTGGCGCCTGACAATCGACGGCGAGGTGAACGATGAGCTGGAGCTCTCGTATGACCAACTGATGAACGATTTCGAGCATGTCACCATCCGTGCGCAGCTGGAATGTGGCGGCAACGGGCGCGCGGGCTTCAACCCGCTGCCGCGCGGCAACCCCTGGACCATCGGCGCCATCGGCAATGCGGAATGGACTGGGGTGCGTCTGTCGGACATCCTGCGCCGCGCCGGTCTGAAGCCCTCGGCGGTGTATACCGGTCATTTCAGCTATGACGAGCATCTGTCCGGCGACCCGGATCGCCCCTCGATCTCGCGCGGCGGCCCGATCGACAAGATGATGGACCCGCATACCATCATCGCGCTGAAAATGAATGGCGGCGACATCCCGATCGAGCACGGCTATCCGGCACGGGTGGTGGCGCCGGGCTGGGCAGGATCGGTCAGCCAGAAATGGGTGACGCGCATCTGGGTGCGCGACCGCGAACACGACGGGCCGGGCATGACGGGCCTGAGCTATCGCGTGCCGCGCCATCCGGTCGAAGCGGGCGCCGAGGTTGCGCATGAGGACATGATGGTCATGGGTTCGATGATCGTGAAATCCGCGATCACCAACCCTGTCGCCGGTGCCGAAGTGCGTGCGGGTGCGCCGTTCGAGGTGCGCGGTCAGGCCTGGGCGGGCGACAACCATGTCGTGCGGATGGAAACCTCGATCGATTTCGGGGCCACCTGGCAAGAGGCGGAGCTGCACATGCCGCCCAACCGCTATTCCTGGCAGCGCTGGCAGGCGCGCGTGATCCCGCCGATGGCCGGGTATTACGAGGTCTGGGCCCGCGCCACAGACAACCAGGGCAATACACAGCCCATGGTGGTGCCGGGCTGGAACCCGCGCGGCTACCTCAACAATTCATGCCACCGTATCCATTTTACCGCTGTGTAAAGGATGCGCCCAGACATGAAGAAAATGCTTTCCACCTGCGGGGCGGCCCTTGCCGCCCTGCTGCTGGCAGTCCCCATGCAGGCAGGCGCCGAAGAGCGTATCACCCGGCTGGCCGATGTGCCCGAGGATTTCGAATTCTACCCCCTTCCACCCGGTGAAGGTGTCGATGAAGTCTACTATGGCTGCATCGCCTGCCATTCGCTGCGCACGGTCACGAATGGCGGCTATTCGCGCCGGGTCTGGGATGAATTGCTTGACTGGATGGTCGAGGATCAGGGCATGATGAGCCCTGAACCCGAGGTCCGCGAGATCATGCTGGACTACCTGGAAACCTATATCGGAGAAGACTGGGAAGGCTGATCAAGAACCCTTTCCGATCACGCAAACGCGCAGGCTTTCAGGCCTGCGCGTTCTGCCTTGGGCACGGTAGAAGGGACGGCGGCTATGGCCTTCACATGCCCGGCGGTCTAGGTTTAGCGGCGAACAATGGAAGCCAGCCATGCCGCCAGCCGATTCCGGCGCCGCCGACAACCGCGCCGCCCCCACCCAGGGAAACCAGCCATCCGCAACGCTCGGAGCCGAGGAAACAGCCCGTTCCGATGCCCGCGAACGCGCCAGCGGCTGGCGCACGGTACGCCGCGTGGCGCCCTGGCTCTGGCCCGACGATCAGCCCTGGGTCAAGCGCCGGGTGGTGGCGGCGCTGGTCATGCTGGTGCTGGCGAAGCTTGTCTCGGTGGGCACGCCGATGCTCTACAAGGGCGCGGTGGATGCGCTGGCGGGCGAGGGCACCGGCTGGATGCTGGCCATGGGCGCGGTGGGCCTGACGGTCGCCTATGGCATGGCGCGATTGATGTCCGTGGGCTTTCAGGAATTGCGCAACGCGATCTTCACCCGCGTGGGCGAGCGCGCGCTGCGGATGATCGCGCTCGAGACCTTCCAGCACATCCACCGGCTGAGCCTGCGCTACCACATCACCCGCAAGACCGGGGGGCTGAGCCGGATCATCGAACGCGGCGTCAAGGGCGTGGATTTCCTGCTGCGGTTCATGCTGTTCTCGATCTTTCCGCTGCTGCTGGAACTGGGGCTGATCGCGATCATCTTCTTCGTGCTTTTCGACATCTGGTATCTGGCGACCGTGGTGGGGACCATCGCGCTTTATGTCTGGTTCACCTTTCGCGTCACCGAATGGCGGGTGCGCCAGCGGCGCGAGATGAACGCCCAGGACACCGACGCCAACCAGAAGGCCATCGACAGCCTGCTGAAC
>SKMI01000201.1 GCA_007121115.1 Paracoccaceae bacterium
CAGGCGCCCGGAAACGCGGCGCCTGGCGGGCTGGACGCTCGGCTGTCTGGGGCTCTTTCTGCTCTGGTCATTCATACAGACCCTGCCAATGCCCGCTGGCTGGCCGGCGCATCCCGTGTGGACAGAGCTTGCGCAACTCGGTCTCGAGGTCGACGCGCATATTTCCATCGTCCCTGCCCAGACAATCGCCAGTCTGCCCGCGGTGATTCTGCCGGTGCTGGTGTTCGTGGCGTTTCTGGTCCTGTGTCAGGAACGCCGCGAGGCGCTCCTTGCCTGGAATCTGCTCGCGGCTCTCGGCCTTTCGCTCGCGGGGCTGGCGGTGGTGCTCGAACTTTTGTTTCCTGACGTGCTGTTCTTTTCCCCCGTGCCGGTTGGCAGCGGCGCGTTCACCGGGTTCCTGCGCAACCGCAACATCGCGGCCGCGTTTCTGGGCCTTGTCGCCTGCGCGGTCGCGGCCTTGCTGCTGCTTCCGAAGCGCAAACGGGAAAGTCAGAAGCGACACCCCGCGGCCTCGGCGAGCGCGGGACTGCCCACCCCAGAGCGATTCGCACTATCCGCGCTTCTGTTCCTGCTGGTGATCGCGCTTATCCTGACCCGCTCGAGGGCTGGGGTGTCCATGGCGCTCGCCGCGCTCACGCTCGCCTTCGTGCTCTATTTCATCTTGCAACCGTCGCAGCATGCGCGCGGGACGCGGCCGCTGCGTCCGGTGCACAAGGCTACGCTTGCAGTGCTTGCGGTCGGCGCGGTGGTGCTGGCCTTTGGCGAACCGGTGCTGTCGCGCCTTGGAATGGAGATCGAAGATGCGCGCTGGTGCGCATATGCCTCCACGTGGCAGGCGATTCGTGAGCGTCCGTTTACCGGCGCAGGGTTCGGCACATTTGCCGAGATGTTCCCGCGCTACCGCGACCCGGAATGCCTGGGCACGTCCGGCTCCTGGCTCCGGGCGCACAACTCGTATCTGGAGCTTCTGGCAGGCTCGGGGCTGATCGGGGTGATGCTGTTCACGGCGGCGCTGGTCCGGGTGGGGCATGTCCTCGTGACCGGTATCCGGACCCGCAGATCCCTGCGCGCGATCCCGGTGCTGACCGCAGGCGCAGCGGTGTTCGCCATGCTGCATTCGGCCGTGGATTTCCCGCTGCAGATCCCCGGTATCGCACTCTATTTCTCGGCACTTCTGGGCACGGGGTGCGCGGTGTCGATGCTCTCGCGGTCCGCCGAGAGCCGTGGGACATCGCGGCGATCAGGATCGGCGCGGCGCAGGCGGACCACAGCAACCGACAGCCCGCCCGAACCAGGCTGATCCCTTCCGTTAACCTTATCGTAATATTGAGAAACCGCTTCGCATTCGCTGCGAAGCCCACGGTTGTGCCGTCTTCGCGCCGCCCGAAGCCCCGCTCCCCGCAACACCCTGCTCCCCATCGTCATCAAGCTGGGGATGCAGGATATGGAGCGATCGATCAGAAATGTGCCCGGGATCGCCCGGGCGATGCGCGGGATATTGGGTGCTGCGGCCTTGGCGATGGCCGGGTCGGTGGCCGCGACGCCGCTTTGGGCGGGCGAACCAATCCGTCAGGTGAATGTCATCGAAACCGCCGTCAAGCTGGCGCCACGGCGCCCGTTGATCGCGCATGTGCGCTTCTGCCTCTTTTATGCCGATCAATGCGTTGTCCGCGGCGACCGGCGCGACCCTGCGCGCAGCGCTGCGGATCACTTCAACGAGGCGTTGCAGGTGAACTGGGCCGTCAACCGAGCAATCACGCCGCGCCCGGATGAGGGGTTCGATTCATGGGACGTCGACGTGACCGAGGGCGATTGCGAGGATTATGCCCTGCAAAAGCGCAAGGATCTGATCGCGCTCGGCTGGCCGACATCGGCGCTGCGGATCGCGATCGCACGCACCACCGATGGCCTCTATCATGCCGTTCTGCTGGTCGAGATCGGTGGCGTTGATTACGCGCTCGACAATCTGACGTCGCGCGTGCTGCCGTGGTCCGAAACGCCCTATACCTTTCTGATGCTGCAGGACCGTGAAGATCCACGCGCCTGGCACACCGTCACGCATGAGCTGCGGTATGCGCGCGCAAACTGACAGACGGGGCGCGGGTCAGTAAAGTTGCGCGCGCCGGTCGCTGATCCATCCCTCATGGGGGGCATAGCGTTCCGACATCGCGATGTATGCGACGATAGTCTCCTGGTCTTCACCAAGCGCGAGTGCGACAAGCGCCTTGCTCAGCCACAGGTTCCCGTCTGTGGGCGTACAGGCCAGCGCGTTCGCCAGTAGCGTTCGCGTGGCGTGCCGATGCGCGGTCAGGCGGTCGTCGTCGCTGAACTGCAGGGGTCCGACGCCAACCTCGGCTGCGATGACATCGTTGGCATAGAGATGCAGCGTGATGGGGACGCCGCTGCGAAGAGTGGTGCAGGACTCGGTTGGTGGTTGATTGAGCAAGGGTGCAAAGCGCTGCAGGTCTTCGGGCACTGCGCGACCGTAGAGCACGTCATCCGCCAACCCGGCGTATGCGTGCCAGGTGGCAAAGCGGGTGAGCTGGGACCAGCTCAGGGCAGCACAGATGCCCAGAAAGATCAGCAATGCCCCCCGGATCAGCACAAGACGCAGCCTTCCGAAGCCTCAGCTGTCGCGGTAGTAGCGATTGTAGTATGAGCGATAATGCCGATAGCCCTCATAACCTGTGTAGGCGCGCGCTTTCTTCGGGTCGAACAGGTTCAGGAACGCGCCGTAGCACTTGTCCCGCAGTC
>SKMI01000230.1 GCA_007121115.1 Paracoccaceae bacterium
CGCGCGCCCTGACCCGCCCGCATCAGCAGGTCACCCGCCAGCCGCAACCCGTAGGCGCGCACATACGCGCGCCGGTCGGCGGCGGCGCGCGGCGCCTCGGAGGTGCGGATCAGCGCGGGCAGCACCGCCTCGCTCAGCGCCACGCCGCGCGTCACGCGGTTGAAATCCAGCAGCAGCCGCAGCACGGCGGCGGTCTGCGCGGGGTCGGGGGCATCGGTGCGCAGCGTTTCATCCTCGAACCGCTGCACGGCGATGTCGGCGCGCATCCAGGCACGCAGGAAATCCAGATAGACGAAGACCGCCCAGGGGTCCTCGGCGAAACCGATATCGGGATAGCTGCGCGCATCGCCCAGCGCCATGCGATGCGGCGCGATGGTGCAGGCGCGGAAGCGGGCCACCGTGGCCAGCATGGCATCCGGGTCGCGGCGCGCCTGCGGACCGTGGGCAAGCACGCGTGGCGGGTCGTCCTCCGCGCGACCGTCCTGCACCGTGGCGAGGCATTCGAAGCGGCTGCGGCGCTGCGCGGGCTCTTCCATGCGGCGGAACACGTCGATGCCGGTTTCCCCCTGCACCGCGAAGTCAGCAATACCGCCCGTCTGCATCCGGTCGAGGTCCTGTCTGCCGATCCTGCCCTGCAATACGGGTCCTGCCCCGCGTCCCGGTGCCATCCACCCAGGGGCGCCGCCAGTATCGCGACTTAGTCGGCTTCTAGCACGAAACCCGTGCAGCAGAAATGAAAATTGCGGGCCTGCCGGGGCAGGATAACCGACAGCCGGTGCCCGCTGCCCTGCTGCAACTGCGCCGCCCTGAAGCGGCGCTCGATCCGGGTGATCCGGCCAGGCGCGGCGCTGTGCACCCAGGTGTCCTCGAACCGGTGCCGCGGCTCGGCACCCCCCGATCCGTCACCGTCGCCACCGTTCCAAACCGACAGAGCGGTCTCGAACAGGAAGGCTGAGGGCGCGATCAGGTCCAGATGCCAGCGCAGACCACGCTCTGCGGGCACCAGCCCGGCCAGATCGAACTCCACCGCGGCGAAGGCGCCGGTGTCGGGCAGTTGCACCTCCAGCCGCTGCTGCGGCGCTGACAGATAGGCGAGCATCCCCGGCCGGTCGGCAGCATGCGACAGCATGAACCGCCCGGCAAATGGCGCGCCCGGCGTGATCGCGTGGCCATGCTGCTGCCCCGCCTGATCCGCCCACAGGTCGTAGATCACCCGCTCGGGGTCTGCGTCCGTGGGGGCGTCGGCCACCGGCGTGCCGGGTGCCAGCGCGGTCTCGATCGCACTGAGTCGGTTGCGCAGATCGGCGGCCTCGCCGTTGACCTTGTGCCAGAGCGCACTGGTCTCGTAATTCACCTCGCTCAAGAGATCGCAGAGCAGCCGCGGCAGCGCGTCCGCGTCCGTGCCCGCGTCCGTGCCCCGCCCCGGTGGGCGGGCCAGATCGGCGAAGCGGCGCCAGTCATAGGACGGATTGTCCAGCGTGTTCAGCAGCACGCTGCGCCCCTTGTCCGCGCGCCGGTCCACGCGCCGATGATGGCGCGCCAGCTTGCGGTCCAGCACGGCCACGTCCCGGCGCGCCAGAAAACGGTTCATGAAGGCGCGATCTTCCATCACGTCGAAGGTTTCCGGAAACCCGCCCAAGTCGGCCACATCCGCGCGCCGCAGCATCCACTGCACCGGATAGATGTCCTGCCGATAGGTGCCATAGGCCAGCGGACGCAGCAGGAAATCCTGCCGCTTGAAGGCGTTTGGCAGTGCCTCCTCGCCGATGACGCGGATGCCGGGGCCGCCGGGTTCGTCCACCAGTTCCTCGGTCACCGCGCTCACCTGCGCGGCAACCCCGCCCAGCGCGGGCATGGCGGGCGCGGTCTGGGCCCAGAAGCCCAGCAGCGCCGCCATGAATTCCGGCGCCCAGGTGTCGTCATCATCGAGGCAGGTGACGAAATCGGTATCCAGCGCCGCAAGCCCCGCGTTGAAGGCCGCCGCGCGCCCCACGCCGGGGGCCATGTGCAGCACGGTGACCTTGGCCTCGGGGATCGGCGCCTCGCAGGTGTCCGTGTTCAGAGCGGCGTCGACCGGGCCCGGGGCGCCGCCGTCATTGACCAGGGCGATATGCCAGTTGCGGTGCGTCTGCGCCTGCACCGAGGCCAGGGCGCGCGCCAGGAACACGGGCCGGTCGCGCGTGCGCAGCACCACTCCGACCGATTGTTTCTGCGCCTGCGCGTTCATATGCCGTGCCTTGTGCCCCTGAGGCTTCGTCTTAATCCGTGCGGGCGCGCTTGTGAACACTCTTGCGCCGGGCGGCAACGGGTTTCGCAAGGTCCATGCGCCGCTTGTGGTGGGCGGGTCACGGCAGCGGTCCCGTGCGATAGAGCCGGATGCGCAGCGCGCCATGAGGCACCGGCGGGCCGGGCGGGCCAAAGGGCAGCCCGGTCGAGGCCGCCAGCCCCGCGTCCGAGGTGACCAGCCCCACGCGCCAGCCCCGGAACCGTGCCGCCAGCGTCTGCCCCAGCGCGCCATAGACCGAATGCAGCATGTGCCGCTTGCCGATCCGCGCGCCATAGGGCGGGTTGACCATGACGAGGCCAGGCGGGCCGGTCGGCGGCTCCAGCGCGCTGACCGGCTGGCACAGGAAGCGGCAGCGCGTGTCCACACCCGCGCGGACCGCGTTGGCCTCGGCCATGGCCACGGCGCCCTGATCGCGGTCGGCGCCGAGGAAGTGCAGGTCCGGCACGCGCCCGGCCCCGGCC
>SKMI01000092.1 GCA_007121115.1 Paracoccaceae bacterium
ACCCACCCCGCACGCCCCGAGCGCGCGGCCGGGGCCTCGGCATCGGCGGTCCGCGCTCCGTTTCCCCATCATCTGTGCAAAAATATCCTCGGGGGGAGGCGCCCGGAACGGGCGCCGGGGGGCAGACAGCCCCCCGCCAACGCCGACCACGCGCACCACGGTCGGGGCCAGCGCATGACCCGTCCCGCGTCAGCAACCGATCTGTTCATCACCCGCTGGGGCTGCCGCTTCCTGGGCCGCCATTTCCCCTGCGCCATCGGCCGCGGCGGCATCCGGGCCGACAAGCGCGAAGCCGATGGCGCCACGCCTGCGGGCACGCATGGGCTGGTGGGTTTGCTCTATCGCCCGGACCGGATAGCCCGCGGCGAGTTGCCGGACTGGGCGCTGCCCATCGGCCCGCGCGACCTGTGGTCCGATGACCCTCGCCATGAGGATTACAACCTGATGGTCCGCGCGCCCTATCCGCACAGCCACGAACGCTTGCGCCGGGCCGATCCGCTTTATGACATCGTGCTGATCACCGATTACAACTGGCCGCGCGCCGTGCGCGGCGCGGGCTCGGCGATCTTCCTGCACCTCTGGCGCGGGCCGCGCGTGCCCACCGCGGGCTGCGTGGCCTTCCGGCGCGATCATCTGCTGTGGATCACGCGGCGCATCCGCTACGGCACGCGGGTTATCATTCGCGGCTAATCCCGAACCTTGGTCTTCTGCCCCTTGGCCTTTGCGCCCATGCGCCTCATATAGGGCGCAATGGATCAAGCGAAGGGGAAGACCATGCTGGAACTGGGTGGCGGCGCGAAAGCGGATGCGGCGCTGGTGGTCGACGGCAGCGAACGCGATTTCTTGGCGCAGGTGATCGAGGCCAGCCGCGAGGTGCCGGTGATCGTCGATTTCTGGGCCCCGTGGTGCGGCCCGTGCAAGACGCTGGGCCCGGCGCTGGAAGCCGAGGTGCAGGCGCTGGGCGGCAAGGTGCGCATGGTCAAGATCAATGTCGATGAAAACCAGGCCATCGCCGCGCAGCTGCGCATCCAGTCGATCCCCACGGTCTATGCCTTCTGGCAGGGCCAGCCCGCCGACGGCTTCCAGGGCGCGCTGCCGCCAAGCGAGATCAAGGCCTTCGTCAAGCGTATCGCCGATCTGGCCGGGGATGGCGGGTTGTCGGAGGCGCTTGATGAGGCCGAGGCGATGCTGGATCAGGGCGCCGCGGTTGACGCGGCGCAGGTCTTCGCCGCCGTGCTGGGCCAGGAGCCGGAAAACGCCGCAGCGCTTGGCGGGCTGGCGCGCGCGCATCTGGCCATGGGCGAGCCCGATCAGGCCGAGGCGCTGATCAACAACGCCCCCGCCGCCATCGCGCAGGCCCCCGAGGTCGAGGCCGCGCGCGCCGCTCTGGAGCTGTCGCGCCAGGCCGCGAATGCGGGCCCGGTGAGCGAGTTGCGCGCCCGGGTCCAGGCCGACGGCAACGACCATCAGGCGCGCTTCGATCTGGCGCAGGCGCTGCACGCGCAGGGCGAGACCGAAGCCGCCGTCGACGAATTGCTGGAGCTTTTCCGCCGTGACCGCGAGTGGAACGAGGGCGCCGCCAAGAAGCAGCTTTTCACCATCTTCGACGCGCTCAAGCCCGGCGATCCGGTGGCCGCGCGCGGGCGGCGCAAACTCAGCTCGATGATCTTTGCCTGACCCCTTCGCAGCGCTAGGTCACCCGGCATGATGCCAAAAGACCTCCCCGACACGATCCCGGTCTTTCCGCTGACCGGCGCGTTGCTCCTGCCGCGCTCGCGGCTACCGCTGCATATCTTCGAGCCGCGCTACCTGGCGATGATCGAGGATTGCATGAAGACGCGGGCGCGGCTGATCGGCATGATCCAGCCCTGCGAGGGTCCGGACGGCAACCGCAAGGGGCTGCACAGCATCGGCTGCGCCGGGCGGCTGACGGCGTTTTCGGAAACCGAGGACGGGCGCTACATGATCACGCTCAGCGGCGTGTCGCGCTTTCGCATGAAGCGCGAGGTCGAGGGCTTCACCCCCTACCGCCGGGCCGAGGTCGACTGGACGGGTTTCGAACGCGATCTGGACGGGCAGGAGAGCGACACGGCTTTTGACCGCGATGCCTTTCTGGCGCTTCTGAAGCGGTATTTCGAAGCGCAGGACCTGTCAACCGACTGGTCGAGCCTGCGCGAGGCCGGGGACGAATTGCTGATCAATTCGCTGTCCATGCTGTGCCCGCTTTCGGGCGAGGACAAGCAGGCGCTGCTTGAAGCGCCCTCGCTCAGCACGCGCCGTGAAACCCTGACCGCGCTGCTGGAGTTCGCGCTGCGGGGCGGCGAAGGGGAGCAGTTGCAATGACCGCGCCGAGTGACGATGCCCCTGACGTTCCCCCGCAGCCGGGCAGGACATCGCGCGGGGTCTCGCCCCGCCCGCCGATCGATCGCCACATGCTCGAGGCGCTGGTCTGTCCGGTGACACAGGCGCGGCTGAGCTACGATTCCGAGCGGCAGGAACTGGTGTCACGGGCCGCGCATCTGGCCTTTCCGATCCGCAACGGCATCCCGATCATGCTGGTGGACGAGGCGCGCGAGATCGACTGATCCGCTTTCCGGCCAGGAGCGCCCCCTCGGCGGACCTCCCACCCGCCCGCCCCGGCACGCCTCGGGGGTGCTGCCCGACGCAGGCGTCGGGCGGGGCTTGTTCCGGTGGCCGCGCGCGCGCTTCAGACCGCGGTGCTGTGACCTTCGCGTGA
>SKMI01000300.1 GCA_007121115.1 Paracoccaceae bacterium
ATAGACCGCGTAGGGGTCGCGGATCAGGCGCGAGATCGCTGTTACCGGCAGTTCCTTCGGCCGCGCCTCCACCGGCGGGCAGGGGGCGGGGCGGGGAGCGGGGCGGCGATCCTCGGGCGCGATGTGGCGGACATCGGCCTCCAGCGCGCGGGCGAGGTCCAGCCATTTTTTCCCTCGCGCACGCATACCCTCCAGCGCCCGGGAGCCAACCTTGTCGGGCAGCCCTTCCATCAGGTTGACCAGCCGGTTGAGCCAGCGCGAGGGCACGGTCTGCGCCTCGGCATCGCGGACGGCGCGGGTCAGCACCACCTCGGGTGCCGCCACCGCCTGCTGAAAGTCATGCGCGGCCAGCCCGATCTGCCGCTCGGGGAGCAACAGTCCCAGGTCCGCGCGCATGGCGCGGTTCAGCCACGGGTCCGGCGCGGGGGCGGCGGGCCAGACGCCCTCGTTCAGCCCGCCCAGGATCACAAGGTCCGCGCCCTGCACCCGCGCCTCCAGCGTGCCCCAGATCATCACGCGCGGGTCGGGCGTGACCGGCTCGCGCACCTCGCGTGCCGCCATGAGTGCAGATACGAAGGTGGCGTAATCGGTGGTGGTCATGGCCGCGCCATGGGGCGCCTCGCGCGCCAGATCGTCCATCAGCGCCAGCGCGGCCGCCCCGGCGGCTTCGCGCCACAGTTCGCCGGTGCCCTCGCCCTCGGCCCCGCGCGCCAGCGCTTCGGCCAGCGTGCGGTGGCGGGTGACGAGGGTGTCCAGTGGTTGCGGGCTGTCGTCCGGGCCCTCGGGCAGCGTGCTTGCCAGCCAACCAACCCAGGCGGCGCGGGCGGGGTCCGGGGCCTCGCCGCGCGCCGCCCAGGCGCGCAGGGCGCTAGCGTCGGGGAAGGCCAGTCCGTGGCGGCGGATGTGGAGTTCCAGATCGCGGGCGTGCAGCAGATGGTTGCCCCGTCCGTCCGCGCTGTGGGTCAGCGGGTGTTTCAGCAGCGTGACCAGCGCCTCGGCACTCAGCCGCTCGGCCATCAGCCCGGCCACATGGCGCAGGAAACGCCCGGGGGCCGAGAGCGCCAGCGGGCGGCCCGCGCTGTCGTCGGGCGTGATCCGCCAGCGGTCCAGCGCCGCCGTCACCTGCCGTGCCAGCGTCCGGTCCGGGGTGATGAGCGCCGCCACCTGCCCGTCACCCAGCGCCCTGCATAGCCGCAGCGCGATGGCCAGCGCCTCGGCCCGTGGCGACGGCGCCTCGATCAGCGTCATGCCCGCCGCGGCCTCGGCGACCCCTTCCAGCCGCGCGCCCTCGGCCATCCACTGATCCGTCACCGGCGCGGGCCGCAGCGCGAGCGAGACCAGACGGTTGCGCGCGGGCGCGGGCGGCGGCGCGTTATCCCAACGCTTCACGTCTCCGGGGGTCAGGTCCATGCGGGTCAGCAGCGCGCGGAAGCGGTATTGCGGGTGATCCTCGGCCTCCAGCGTCGGGCCCATCCCGTCCCAGACCGCCGCCGGCATGTCGAAATCGAAGCCAGGCAGCACCACCGCGCCCTGCGGCAGCCGCGCCACGGCGTCCATCAGAAGCGCCGTGGTCCCGCGCGAGCCGGTTGACCCTGCGACCAGCACCGGATGCTCGGGTGGCGCCTCGGCCCAGCGGGTGGCGAGGGTTTCGACGACACGGCGCTGGCGAGCCTCGGGGTCCGGGGCCTCATTCTGGGGAAGGGTGTGGACCAGCCGCAGGAAGCGCAGCGCGCGCGCCCAGTGGGCGGCGTGGCGGTCGACGTCCAGGGTTTCGAGGGCTTCGGGCGGCACGCCCTCGCCCTGCATCTCGTCCCCCAGCCGGGCGAGGCTGTCGGCCAGATCATGCAGCGCGCTGCGCGGGGCGAGGGTGGGGTCGGCGCGCAACAGCGCCTCGACCAGACGCGCCAGTTCCAGACGGCGACGCAGGGGCGGGACCGGAGGCGGCACGCCGGGCAGCGCCACGTCGCGCGCCAGATCGGTGACAAGCGTGATGCGGGGCAGGAGCCGCGCGCCGCTTTCGGACAGGAGCGCGCGCAGGCGGCGCTGCATCCGACGGGTGTTGACGTGGATCACCACGCGGGCCAGCGCCTCGGGCGGGGCGCCGTCCATGCGTGCCAGAACGCCCGCCGCCAGCCGGCGTGGGAAATCGGCGCCGGAGGGGAGTGCGAAGAGGCGCGGGCGGGAGCTGTGCGGGAACATGGACGGGACCTGCGATGGCGGAACGAGGGGCACCCTAGACCGGCGGGGCGGGGGATGGGAAGGACCGCGCGCTGTGACCGTCCGGGGAAGTGCCCCCGCAGCGGCGGGGAAGCTGCGCGTTCGACACGCTGGAACCATGGGTCAGCAGAAACGGTCGTTCAAGCTTGAAATATTCTTTGCCACATTCGCGGTGCTTTGCTAGCGTTGACGAAACGCGGCGAACCGGCGCAAATGATCGGACCAACCAACGGGGAGAGGCACGATGAAGGGGAAATTCACCACCGCGCTTGCGGCACTGGCGCTGTCCACCGGCATGGCGACGGCCGAGGAGGTCACCGTGGGCATGATCACCACGCTCTCGGGCGGCGGCGCCGGGCTTGGCGTCGATGTGCGCGACGGCTTCCAGCTGGCGCTCGACATGGCCGGGGAGCACAACATCCGCCTGGTCGTCGAGGATGACGCCCAGCGCCCGGAACTGGCTGTGCAGATCGCCGAGCGGATGATCCAGTCCGAGCGCGCCGATATCCTGACCGGCATCATCTGGTCGAACCTGGCCATGGCGGTGGTGCCCTCCACGGTGGCGCAGGATATCCTCTACATCTCGCCCAATGCCGGGCCTTCGGCGCTGGCGGGGGCGAACTGCCACGAGAACTATTTCAACGCCGCCTGGCAGAACGACATGCTGCACGAGGGCGCAGGCGCCTATGCCAACGAACTGGGCTATGAGAACACCTTCATCATGGCGCCGAACTACCCGGCGGGCACCGATGCGCTGGCGGGGTTCAAGCGCTATTACGAGGGCGAACTGGCGGGCGAGTTGTTCACGCAAGTCGGCCAGACCGATTATGCCGCCGAGATCGCGCAGATCCGCGCCTCGGGGGCGGATTCGATCTTCATCTTCCTGCCCGGCGGCATGGGGATCAGCTTCATGCGGCAATATGAACAATCGGGCCTCGATCTGCCGATCGTTTCCGCAGCCTTTACATTCAGCCAGGACATCCTGCCGGCTGTCGGCTCGGCCGCGCTGGGCGTGTTCAATGCCAGCCAGTGGTCGCCCGACCTTGACAACGAGGCCAACGTCGAGTTCGTCGCGGCCTTCCGCGAGGCCTATGGCCGGATCCCCTCGCTCTATGCCAGCCAGGGCTTCGACACCGCGAACCTGATCCTGTCGGCGGCGGCCAAGGCGGATGTCAGCGACCGTGATGCCTTCCGTGAGGCGCTGCGCGAAGCCGACTTCACCTCGGTCCGGGGTGATTTCGCCTGGGCGCCGAACCAGCACCCGATCCAGCGCGTCTATATCCGCGAGGTGGTCGAAGTGGACGGCGAGATCACCAATCGGATTGTCGGCGTGGCGTTCGAGGAGCATCAGGACGTGCACGGCGAGAACTGCGCGATGTAAGCAGCTTCGGGCACCGGCCCCCTGCACCGGTGCCCCTTGCCTGACCCTTCACCCGACCGATAGGCCTGCCCCATGTCGCTCGCGCTGATGCTCGAACAACTGCTCAACGGCGTGCAGTTCGGGCTGATGCTGTTCCTGATGTCGGCGGGGCTGACGCTGGTCTTTGGGGTGATGGGGTTGATCAACCTCGCGCATGGTTCGCTCTACATGATCGGGGCGTTCCTGTGCGCGGCGGTGGCGGGGGCGACGGGGAATTTCTGGCTGGGGCTGATGGCCGGGATCGCGGCGGCGGCGGCGGCGGGCGCGCTGATCGAGGTGACGATCTTGCGACGGCTCTATGCGCGCGACCACCTGGATCAGGTGCTGGCGACATTCGCGCTGATCCTGATCCTGTCCGAAGGGGTGCGGATCATCTTCGGCCCCTTCCCGCTGTATCTGAACGTGCCGGACATGCTGCGCGGGTCGGTGGACCTGGGCATCACGCAGTATTCGCGCTACCGCCTCGCGCTGATCGGCTTCGGCATCGCCGTGGCGGTGGGGCTATGGCTGCTGATTTCAAGAACCCGGCTGGGCATCCAGATCCGCGCCGGTGAGTCCGACCGCGAGATGATCGCCGCGCTGGGGGTCAATATCCGCTGGCTCTATACCGTGGTTTTTGCTCTGGGCGCGGCGCTGGCCGGAATGGCGGGGGCGCTGGTGGGCGCCATCCAATCGGTGCAGGTCGGCATGGGCGAGCCGGTGCTGATCCTGGCGTTCGTGGTGATCGTCATCGGCGGGATCGGGTCGATCAAGGGCGCCATGGTCGGCGCGCTGCTGGTCGGCGTGATCGACACCATGGGCCGCTTCCTGCTGCCGCGCGCCTTTGCCACCTTCATGGAGCCGTCGCAGGCCATGGGGGTGGGGGCGGCGCTGGCCTCGATGCTGATCTATGTGCTGATGGCGCTGGTGCTGATCCTGCGCCCCAAGGGGTTGTTTCCCGCCCATGGCTGAGATGCGCCGCGAATACATCCTGAACGCCGTGATCGTGGCCGCACTGTTCGCGGTGCCGCTCTGGGCGCTGATGGCCGGGGAGCCGTTCATCATCACGCTGGCCACCCGGGTGGCGCTCTTGGCGCTGGCGGCGGTGGGGCTGAACATCGCGCTGGGGCTGGGGGGGATGGTGTCCTTTGGCCACGCGCTCTACTTCGGCATCGGCGGCTATGCTGCGGGGATCCTCGCGCATCATGCGTTCAGCGGCACGCCGGTGGCCTTTGGCATTCCGGGGACCAACCAGATGCTGGTGATCTGGGCGGTGGCCATGGGGCTGTCGGGGCTGGTTGCACTGGCGGTGGGGGCGCTGTCGCTGCGCACCAGCGGCATCTTCTTCATCATGATCACCCTGGCCTTTGCGCAGATGGGGTTCTTCTTCACGCTTTCCTGGCCCGCCTATGGCGGCGAGGACGGCTTGCCGATCTTCGTGCGCAACCAGTTTCCCGGCGTGAACACCATGCTGCCGTGGGAGTTGTTCCTGCTGTCCTTCGCGGTGCTGCTGGCGGCACTGGGGCTGTTTGCCGTGCTGCGCGCGGCCCGCTTTGGCGCAGCGCTGATGGCGATCCGGCAGAACCCGGACCGGGCGGCGGCGGTGGGGATCTCGCCCTTTGGCGTCAAGCTCACGGCCTTCGTGATCTCGGGCATGCTGACCGGGCTGGCGGGCGCGATGATGGCGGACCTCACGCGGTTCACCAGCCCGGCGATGATGGCCTGGACCATGTCCGGCGAATTGATTGTCATCATCCTCCTGGGCGGGGTGGGGCGGCTGTGTGGTCCGGTGGTGGGGGCGGCGATCCTTGTGGGGTTCGAAACGCTCTTCGGCGGCTGGACCGAGCACTGGCAGTTGTGGCTGGGGCTGGTACTGCTGGGCGCTGTGCTGTTTGCGCGGGGCGGCGTGATCGGGCTGCTTGCGGGGCGCGAAGGCCATGGATAGCGCGGTTCTGGAACTGGCCGGGCTGCGCAAATCCTTCGGCGCGCTCAAGGCTACCGATGATGTGTCCCTGACCCTGCGGCCGGGCGAGATTCACGCGCTGATCGGCCCCAATGGCGCGGGCAAGACCACGCTGATGGCGCAGATCAGCGGTGGATTGCGCCCGGATGCGGGCGTGATCCGCTTTCGCGGGCAGGACGTGACCGGGCTGAGCGTGGCGCAGCGGGCGCGGCTGGGGCTGGGGCGGAGTTTCCAGATATCCTCGCTGATCCCGGAGTATTCCGCCCGGCGCAACGTGATGCTGGCGCTGCAGGCGCGGGAGGGGCATCCGTATCGGTTCCTCTGGCCGGTGCGGCGGGACCGCGGCCTGACCGAGCCTGCGCGCGCGATCCTCGACCGGGTGGGGCTGGGCCCGCGCGCCTCGGTCCCCGCGGGGGAGTTGGCCCACGGTGAGCGGCGGCTGCTTGAAATCGCCATGGCGCTGGCGCTGGAACCGGCATGCTTCCTGCTTGACGAACCGATGGCGGGCATGGGCACCGAAGGGGTGGGGCGACTGATCGCCTTTCTGCGCGAGTTGAAAGCGCAGGCACCCATCCTGCTGGTGGAACATGACATGGACGCGGTCTTCGCGCTGGCCGACCGGGTCTCGGTGCTGGTCTATGGGCGCATCATCGCCTCCGGCACCGTGGCCGAGATCCGCGCCAACCCCGAGGTCCGCCGCGCCTATCTGGGCGATGAGGAGACCACCGCATGAGCGCGCTGCTGAAACTCGAAGGCGTGCAGGTGTTCTATGGCGCGTCGCAGGCGCTCTTCGGCGTGGACCTTGAACTGGCCGAGGGCGAGGTGCTGGCGCTCATGGGCCGCAACGGCATGGGCAAGACAACCACCATTCATACCCTGTGCCGGATGCTGCCCATGCGCTATGGCAAGGTGTGGTTCGCGGGCCATGACATCAGCGCCTGGCCCTCGCACCGCGCCGCGCGACTGGGGATCGGACTGGTCCCCGAAGGGCGGCGCTGCTTTCCCAACCTGACCGTCACCGAAAACCTGATCGCCGCCGCGCGCCCGGGCTACTGGACACTGCAAAGGGTGCACGAGTTCTTCCCGCGTCTGGGCGAACGCGCGGATCAGTCGGCGCGCACGCTGTCGGGGGGCGAACAGCAGATGCTGGCCATCGGCCGCGCGCTGATGACCAACCCGCGCCTTCTGGTGCTGGATGAAGCGACCGAGGGCCTCGCCCCCACCATCCGCCGCGAGATCTGGGAGGCCATCGGCGCGCTGAAACGCGAAGGCCATTCGATCCTGCTGGTGGACAAGGCACTGGCCGAGATAAAGACTTTGGCCGACCGCTGCGCGATCCTGACGCGCGGTGAAGTGGTCTGGACCGGCGCGCCTGGCGATCTGGACGCCGTGGTGGAGGCGCGGCATCTGGGAGTGTGACGCATCCATTGGCAGCCCCCCGGTTAAAGGCGCAACCCCTTGCCTCCAAGGGGCGTTCGCGCCCGGTCATGGCCGGGGCGGGCCTGGAACCGCAAGCGACCGGCTGCGCCGCGACCCGGCAGATGCCGGACCAGCCCGCCGCGTCAGCGCCCTGCCCGACCTGCATGCCTGATGGATCAACGCCGGGGCCGGAAGTATGCCGCCCTGTCGCGGGCAAGGATGCGGCGATCGCGGCGCGTCCTTGCGGCTGCCACATTTGACGTCCAAACTTGCACCCGTCTCACCGTCCGCCACGGGCACCATCCATGACAGACACCGCATTTCCGGATATCGATCCGTCCGCATCGACCCGCTGGCTGATGGTGCCCGGAGATTGGCGCCGCCCCGGCAACGCAGAGAGGTTCGAAATCCTGTGGGAGGCACCGCGCGCCTATGGCCAGATCTGGCCGCGTCCGGGGCCCGCCGAAGTGGCGGCGTATTACGACGTCGATGACTATTACACCCATGGCGCCGGGGCGGCGCCAGAACCGCCGCCGGGCCTTGCGCAACGCCTGATGACCAGGATCGCGTGGAAAGGCGACACCGGGTCCGAGGCGGACCGGCAGTGGTGGGCGCGACTGCTGGGGGATCAGGCGCGCGATATCCTCGATATCGGATGTGGCAGCGGCAAGAACCTGAGCACGCTCGCCGCCCTCGGGCATCGTGCGGTCGGGGTAGAGCCGGACCCCGACGCCCGGGCGGTTGCCCGCGCCGCCGGGCACGAGGTCCACGCGGGCACAGCCGAGACCCTGCCCCCCGAACTGACCGCGCGGCGCTTCGACCTGGTGGTGTTCATGCATGTGCTCGAACATTGCATCGCCCCCTTGGCGGCCATGCACAATGCCACCGGCTTGCTGAGAGACGGCGGCATGATCGTGGCCGAAGTGCCGAACAACGCCTGTCTGGGGGCAACGCGCTTCGGCATCCTCTGGCATTGGCTGGATGTGCCCCGGCACCTGAACTTCTTTACCGCGCCCAGCCTCGGCGCGCTGTTCGGCGCCGCGGGGCTGGAGATCGCAGAGACGGCGCATTGCGGATATGTGCGCCAGTTTTCGGCGGACTGGAAAGCGACCCAGACCGAAATCGCGCGCAGGCTGGGGGTTCCGGGCCACGCCATCCCCACGGAGCGCGCATACTGGCGCTATCTGGCCGCAACCCTCCGGTCGGAGCCGTCGAAGAAATATGACTCGGTCCGGATGGTGGGGCGGCTGCGGACAGCGCGTGATGAGGACCGCTGACGCCCCGAGCGCTGCGCAAGGCCGCGCATGGGCAGCGCCCAGGCCCAGGGCCACATCCGCGTTGCCGCGGCACCAGCCCCGCGCCACCTGCTGCAGGGGTCGCCGGTGCCCCGAGTGACACCCCCGGCAGAGGCCGTCAGCCCCGCCAGTCGAAGAAGCCCGGTCCGCCGCGCGCCAACAGGCGCCGGGCCAGATCGGTGCCCATCGCGTCGCCGTCGCTGGCGCTGCCATGCACCTCATCCGCCAGCGATTCCGAGCCGTCGGGGCGCAGGATCTCGCCCCGCAGCCAGAGCTTGTCGCCATCCAACAACGCCAGCCCGGCGATGGGCGTTTCGCAGGAGCCATCGAGTTCCGCCAGAAACGCACGCTCAGCCGCCAGCCGCAGCCCCGTTGGGCCGTCATGCAGGGGGGTCAGCAGCGCGGCCATACGCGCATCATCCTCGCGCCGTTCGATGCCGATGGCGCCCTGCGCCACCGCGGGCAGCATGTCCTCGGGGTCCACCGGGCCCTGCGCCACCTCGGCCATGCCGAGCCGGTTCAGCCCCGCCATGGCCAGGAATGTGCAATCCGCCACCCCGTCGCCGAGCTTGCGCAGCCGGGTCTGCACGTTGCCGCGAAACTCCACCACCTTCAGGTCCGGGCGGCGGTGCAGCATCTGCGCGCGCCGCCGCAGGCTGGAGCTGCCCACCACCATCCCCGGCGCCAGATCGGCGATCCCGGCGGCCTTGTCCGACACGAACGCGTCGCGCACATCCTCGCGCGGCAGGTAGCAGTCCAGCGCCAGCCCCTCGGGCTGCGCCACCGGCATGTCCTTCATCGAATGCACGGCGATGTCGATCTCGCCCTGCAGCAGCGCGGCCTCGATCTCGCGGGTGAACAACCCCTTGCCGCCCAGTTCCTTCAAGGGCTTGTCGGCCTCGATCAGGAAGCGGTCGTCGCCGGTGGTCTTGATCACTTTGATCTCGATCGCGTCCTCGGGCAGGCCATGGGCGTCCATCAGCCGCGCGCGGGTTTCATGGGCCTGCGCCAGCGCCAGCGGCGAGCCGCGCGTGCCGATCTTCAGGGGCTGGTCGGGGGTGGGGGTCTCGGTGCTCATGCCGTCCTGATTAGCGGTGTCATTCGGGCCTGACAACACCCTGTCCGCTTGACATTGCAGCGCGAGGCGGTGACCTAGACGGCAACACAGACGGAGGCCCCGATGACCGCAACGCCCGACAAGACCATCCTGCGCGCCCTGGCCGGCGAGACACTGCCCACCCCGCCGATCTGGATGATGCGCCAGGCCGGGCGCTACCTGCCGGAATACAAGGCCACCCGCGCGCAGGCGGGCGATTTCCTGTCGCTGTGCTACAACCCGGACCTGGCCGCCGAGGTGACGCTGCAACCGATCCGCCGCTACGGGTTCGACGCGGCGATCCTGTTCGCCGACATCCTGCTGGTCCCGCAGGCGCTGGGCGCCGATCTGTGGTTCGTCACCGGCGAAGGGCCGCGGCTGTCGACCATCACGGACGAGGCGGGCGTGGCAGCGCTCAAACCTGTGGATGCTATCCACGATACGCTGAACCCGGTCTATGAAACCGTGCGCATCCTGCGCCGCGAACTGCCCGCCGAAACCACGCTGATCGGGTTCGCTGGCGCGCCGTGGACGGTCGCCACCTACATGATCGCCGGGCGCGGCACCCCGGATCAGGGCCCCGCCCACGCCATGCGCGAAGGCGCGCCGGGCGCTTTCGACGCACTGATCGAACGGATCACACTGGCCACGACCGAATACATGTCCGCGCAGATCGAGGCCGGGGCCGAGGTGGTCAAGATATTCGACAGCTGGGCCGGATCGCTTCAGGGCGAGGCCTTTGACCGCTACGCCACCGAGCCCGCCCGCCGGATCACCGAGGCGCTGAAGGCCCGCCACCCCGGCATCCCCGTCATCGCCTTCCCGCGCGAGGCCGGGGACAAGTATATTGGCTTTCGCGCGGCCACCGGCGCCGATTGCGTGGCGCTGGACAATTCCGTGGCCCCCGAATGGGCGGCCGAACATGTTCAGAAGGACGGCTGCGTGCAGGGCAACCTGGCGTCGCGCCACATGGTCACCGGCGGGCAGGCGCTGGTCGATGACACGCTGCGCATCTGTCAGGCGTTTTCGAACGGGCCGCATATCTTCAACCTGGGCCACG
>SKMI01000305.1 GCA_007121115.1 Paracoccaceae bacterium
CCGGGCGGGCGTTCGGGGCCGTACCCGCGTTCCGACCGGCGGCCCCTTACTCGGCGGGGACGGCGCTGGGTTCCAGGCTCAAGGGGTGCTCCAGATGCGGCAGCATCTCCTTCGGGCAGATCTGGATGAAGCGGTCCTTCTCGATATCCCAGCGGCGCAGGATTTCCGTCGCGCGCAGGCTCCCGGTTTCGGCCGCGTGGCGCTCGATCAACCCCTTCAACTCTGCCTCCCAGTGATCCACCGTCACCGGGCAGGTGACCAGCGTTTCCATGTTCATCAACTCCCGCGCCGTGCCCTCGGGGTCGTAGACATAGGCCATGCCGCCGGTCATCCCGGCGCCGAAGTTGGCACCGATGGAGCCCAGGATCACCGCCACCCCGCCGGTCATGTATTCGCAACCGTTGGACCCGCAGCCTTCGATCACCACATGCGCGCCCGAGTTGCGCACCGCGAAGCGCTCGCCCGCGCGTCCGGCGGCGAACAGATAGCCCCCGGTGGCGCCGTAAAGCACCGTGTTGCCGATGATCGTGTTTTCATGCGCCACCAGCGGCGAGGACATGCGCGGACGCACCACCAGCAGCCCGCCGGAAAGGCCCTTGCCGACATAGTCGTTGGCATCCCCGAACACCTCGAGCTTGATGCCCGGCGCCAGGAACGCACCCAGCGACTGCCCCGCGCTGCCGGCAAGCTTGATGGTCAGGTGATCGCGCTGCAGGCTGTTGCGCATCCCGAAGCGCTTGACCAGATGGCTGGACGCCCGCGTGCCGATGGTCCGGTCGGTGTTGCGCACCGCGTAGCTGAGCTGCATCTTCTCGCCGTCCTCGAAGAAGCGCGCGGCGTCGCGGATGATCTCGGCGTCCAGCGTGTCCGGCACCGAATTGCGCGGCTTTTCGCGGTCGTAGCGGATGCTGGCCGCGCCATCGACAGTCAGCAGAAGCGGGTTCAGGTCCAGATCGTCCAGGTGCGCCGAACCGCGGCTCACCTGCGCCAGCAGGTCGGCGCGGCCGATCACCTCGTCCAGCGAGCGCGCGCCGATGGAGGCGAGGATTTCGCGCACCTCATGCGCGTAGAAGGTGATCAGGTTCACCACCTTGTCCGCCGTCCCGGTGAACTTGGCGCGCAGATCGTCGCGCTGGGTGCAGACGCCGACCGGGCAGGTGTTGGACTGGCACTGGCGCACCATGATGCAGCCCATGGAGATCAGGGCAGCGGTGCCGATGCCGAACTCCTCGGCGCCCAGCATGGCGGCGATGACGATGTCGCGCCCGGTGCGCAGCCCGCCGTCGGTGCGCAGCGTCACCCGCTCGCGCAACTTGTTCATGGCCAGCACTTGATGCGCCTCGGACAGGCCCATTTCCCACGGCAGGCCCGCGTATTTGATCGAGGTCGCGGGCGAGGCGCCGGTGCCGCCGTTGTGCCCCGAGATCAGGATCACATCGGCCTTGGCCTTGGCCACCCCGGCGGCGATGGTGCCGACGCCCGATTGCGCCACCAGCTTCACCGTCACCTTGGCGCGCGGGTTGATCTGCTTCAGATCGTAGATCAGCTGCGCCAGATCCTCGATCGAGTAGATATCGTGGTGCGGCGGGGGCGAAATCAGCGTCACGCCGGGGGTGGAATGCCGCAGCTTGGCGATAAGATTCGTCACCTTCATGCCCGGAAGCTGCCCGCCCTCGCCGGGCTTGGCGCCCTGGGCGACCTTGATTTCCAGTTCCTCGCAGGCGTTGAGGTATTCCGCCGTCACCCCGAACCGCCCCGACGCGACCTGCTTGATCTTGGCCGAGGGGTTGTCGCCATTGGGTTCGGGGTGGAAATGCGCCGGGTCCTCGCCGCCTTCGCCCGAATCGGACTTGGCGCCGATGCGGTTCATGGCGACGTTCAGGGTCTTGTGCGCCTCGGGCGAGAGCGCCCCCAGCGACATGCCCGGCGTGACAAAGCGCTTGCGGATCGCGGTGATGCTTTCCACTTCCTCGATGGGAATGGCGCGGCCCAGCGGCTTGACGTCCATCAGATCGCGGATGTGGATCGGCGGCTGCGCCTGCATCATCTCGCTATAGCGCTTCCACATCGCATAGGACGCCTGATCGCAGGCGCTTTGCATCAGATGCATGGCGCGCGCTTCCCAGGCGTGCGATTCGCCCGACCGCCGCGCCTTGTAGAACCCGCCGATGGGCAGCACGTTGACCGCGCCGCGCCAGCCCCGGGCATGGGTTTCCTCGACCTTGCGCTGCAGCCCGTGCAGACCGATCCCGGAAATGCGCGAGGGCATGCCGGGGAAATACTCGGCCAC
Organism: Paracoccaceae bacterium; assembly: GCA_007121115.1. GTDB lineage: Bacteria > Pseudomonadota > Alphaproteobacteria > Rhodobacterales > Rhodobacteraceae > Rhabdonatronobacter. Next base: position 2,291 of record SKMI01000305.1, read on the forward strand.
CATGGCGCGGCTCAGGCCCACGGCCTCGAAGTTCAGCCCGCCGCGATAGGACGAGAGCACCGAAATCCCCATCTTGGACATGATCTTCAACAGCCCCTGGTCGATGGCCGCGCGGTAGCGGCGCATGGCGTCCAGCAGCGTGCCCTCGATCAGCCCGCGGTCGATCCGGTCGGCGATGGTGTCCTGCGCCAGATAGGGGTTTACAGTGGTCGCCCCGCAGCCGATCAGCACGGCAAAGTAGTGCGGGTCGATGCACTCGGCCGACCGCACGTTGAGCGAGCAGAAGGTCCTGAGCCCCTTGGACGTCAGCCAGGAATGCACCGCACTGGTGGCCAGGATCATGGGCATCGGCACGCGGTCTGCCCCCTGCGCCATGTCGCTGAGCACCAGATGCCCGGCGCCCGAACGCACCGCATCCTCGGCCTCGGCGCGGATTCGCTCCAGCCCGGCGCGCAGCGCATCCTCGCCCGCGTCCACGGGGAAGGTGCAATCGATGCTGACGACATTGTCGCCAAGCTTGTCCACCATCACGTCGAATTCGCCATTGGCGATGAAGGGGCTTTCCAGCACCACGATCTCGGTCTGGCTGCTGTCCTCGTCCAGCACGTTCTTGAGGTTGCCGAACCGGGTCTTGAGGCTCATCACCCGGTATTCGCGCAGACTGTCGATGGCCGGGTTGGTCACCTGGCTGAAATTCTGCCGGAAGAAATGCGACAATGGGCGATAGAGCTTGCTCAGCACCGCGGCGGGCGTGTCGTCGCCCATGCTGGCCACGGTTTCCTTGCCGTCCTCGGCCATCGGGGCCAGGATCTGCTCTACCTCCTCGATGGAATAGCCGGCGGCGACCTGGCGGCGGCGCAGTTCCTCGCCCGAGAGCGTGCGAGTTTCGGGCACGTCGCGCAGAAGCTCGTTCAGATCGACGACCTTTTCCACCCACTCGCCGAAGGGCTGCGCGGCAGCCAGTCGGTCCTTCATTTCCGTGTCGTGGTAAAGCTTGCCCTCGGCCATGTCGACGGCGATCATCTGGCCCGGGCCCAGCGCGCCCTTTTCGCGCACGGTGTCCTCGTCCACCATGACCATGCCCGCTTCGGAGCCCGCAATCAGCAGCCCGTCGCCGGTGACCACGTAGCGCAGGGGCCGCAGCCCGTTGCGGTCCAGCCCGGCGCAGACCCAGCGGCCATCGGTCATGGCCAGGGCCGCCGGGCCGTCCCAGGGCTCCATCACCGCGTTGCAGTAGTTGTACATGTCCTGCCAGGCCTGCGGCATCTCCACCGCCTGCTTGGACCAGGCCTCGGGCACCAGCATGGTCTTGGCCATGGGGGCGCTGCGCCCGGCGCGCACCAGCACCTCGAACACCGAATCGAGCGCCGCCGAATCCGACGCGCCCGAGGCGACGATGGGCTTGATATCCTCGGCCATGTCGCCAAAGGTCCCCGAGGCCATGCGTATCTCGTGGCTTTTCAGCCAGTTGAGGTTGCCCTTCAGGGTGTTGATCTCGCCGTTGTGTGCCAGCATCCGGAACGGCTGCGCCAGCCACCACTGCGGGAAGGTGTTGGTGCTGTAGCGCTGGTGGTAGATGGCAAAGGCGGACTCAAACCGCTCGTCCTTCAGGTCGGGGTAGAATTCGGCCACCTGCTCGGCCAGCATCATGCCCTTGTAGATGATGCTGCGGCAGGAGAGCGAACACAGGTAAAGCTCGTTGATCTGCGCCTGCGCGGCGGCCTTTTCGATCCGGCGGCGGATCACGTAAAGCTCGCGCTCGAAGGTCTCCTCGTCCGTGCCCTTGGCGTTGCGGATGATGATCTGTTCGATCTCGGGCCGGGTGGCGTTGGCCTTTTCGCCGAGCACGCTGGTGTCCACCGGCACGTGGCGCCAGCCATAGATGCCATAGCCCATGCGCAGCACTTCGGTTTCCACGATGGTCCGGCAACGCTCCTGCGCGCCGAAATCGGTGCGCGGCAGGAATACCTGCCCCACGGCAACAAGCTGGTCCATGCGCGGCTCATGGCCCACGCGGCGGATCGAATCGTAGAAGAAGTTGACCGGTATCTGCACATGGATGCCCGCACCGTCACCGGTCTTGCCGTCCGCATCCACGGCGCCCCGGTGCCAGACGGCCTTCAATGCGTCGATCCCCTTGACCACCACATCGCGCGACGGCTTGCCATCGATGGCCACCACAAGGCCGACACCGCAGGAGGAATGCTCATCCTCCGGCTTGTAGAGGCCGTGTTCGGCGGCGAAGGCCCGGCGGGCCTGTTCCTGGGCGGCCCAGTTGGACGGCAGCTTGGTCATGGCGGGTTCCTTTCGGAAAGCGGGTTGGCATGGGGCCGCCCGGAATGGCTGGCTTGGTGTTTGGCTTGGCGGGTGGCAGGCGGGTTATTCCGCCGCCACCTGCGCGGGCTGTTCCAGATAGGCCAGGATACTGTCGGCGGCCTCGCGCCCATCGCGGATGGCCCAGACGACCAGCGACGCGCCGCGCACGATATCGCCCACCGCCCAGACGCCGGGCAGGTCGGTTTCATGGGTGTTGAACTTCGCCTTGACCGTGCCCCAGCGGGTCACGGCCAGGTCCGGCACGTTCCAGAGCGCGGGCAGGTCCTCGGGCTCGAAGCCCAGCGCCTTGATGACCAGATCGGCCTCTTCGGTGTAATCCGCGCCCTCGATCACCTCGGGGGAGCGGCGGCCGGTGGCGTCGGGCGCGCCGAGGCGCATCTTCTGCACCATCACGCCGCTGACCGCGCCGTCATCGTCGGTGACGAAACCGCGCGGGGCGGTCTGCCAGACGAATTCCACGCCCTCTTCCTCGGCGTTGGCGACCTCGCGCTGGCTGCCGGGCATGTTGGCCCGGTCCCGGCGATAGAGGCACTTGACCGAAACCGCGCCCTGCCGCACAGCGGTGCGCACGCAGTCCATCGCCGTGTCGCCCCCGCCGATGACAACCACGCGGCGCCCCTTGGCGTTCAGCTCGCCCGAGTCGAACTCGGGCACCTCATCGCCAAAGCTCTTGCGGTTCGAAGCGGTCAGGTAATCGATGGCCCGAACCACGCCGGGGGCCGAGACATTCGGCGCCTCCAGACTGCGGGACTTGTAGACGCCGGTAGCAATCAGCACCGCATCATGCTTGCCGCGAATGGCGTCGAAGCTGATATCCTCGCCCACGTTGCAGTTGAGCACGAACTCCACCCCGCCATCGGTCAACTGCTCGATCCGCTGCATCACCACGGGCTTTTCCAGCTTGAAGCCGGGGATGCCATAGGTCATCAGCCCGCCGCCACGATCATACCGGTCATAGACAGTGACCTGCACGCCCGCGCGGCGCAGCCGGTCGGCGGCAGCCAGCCCGCCGGGCCCTGCGCCGATGATCCCCACCGATTCCGCGCGCTCCCGTGCCGGGCGGATGGGCTTGACCCAGCCCTTCTGGAACGCGGTGTCGGTGATGTATTTTTCAACCGCGCCAATGGTGACGGTTCCGTGCCCGGCCTGTTCGATGACGCAATTGCCTTCGCACAGCCGGTCCTGAGGGCAGATGCGGCCGCAGATCTCGGGGAAGGTGTTGGTCTCCTGGCTCAGCTCATAGGCCTCTTCCAGCCGTCCCTGCGCGGTCAGCATCAGCCAGTCGGGGATGTTGTTGTGCAGCGGGCAATGGGTCTGGCAATAGGGCACACCGCACTGGCTGCACCGCCCGGCCTGCTCCTGCGCCTTCTCGGTCAGATACTCGCCATAGATCTCGTGGAAATCCTCGGTGCGCTCCTCGGGGGCGCGCTTCTCGGGCATTTCCTTTTCTACCGTCACGAAACGGAGCATGGGGTTCTGCGACATGCGGGATCCTCCTGACACTCGGGGCGTTCTATAGCGGGTCGCCCGCAAATAAAAGGCATAAATGCTGACCTTTTTCGGTCTTTTTCGCCGCAAGGCAGCCCGCGATGGACGTTTTAAGCTAATTTTAAGGCAGTATTACTGACTTACTTTTCCGTCTTCCCCTCCAGACCCCCTTGGCTCAAGGTGCCGCGGAACCTGGAAGCGCCTCGGAGTATTGCATGTCCTTCTTCCACATCTTCCTGCTGGCCATCATCCAGGGTGTGACCGAGTTCCTGCCGGTCTCGTCCTCGGGGCACCTCATCCTGCTCCCGGCGCTGACCACGCTCGAGGATCAGGGACTGGTGATCGACGTGGCGGTGCATGTGGGCACGCTCCTCGCCGTGTGCTGGTATTTCCGCGCCGACGTGATGCTGGCGGTCCGCGGCGTGCCGGACATGCTGCGGCTGAAGATCGACAACCAGGGTGCATGGCTGGCGCTGTGCCTGGCCATCGCCACGGTGCCGGTGGTGATCGTGGGATTCCTCTTTCACATCTTCGGCGTGATGGAGCTGATGCGCAACATCGCGGTGATCGGCTGGATGATGATCCTCTTCGGCATCGTGCTGTATCTGACCGACCGCTTCGGCCAGACCACCCGCAACGCCGAGGACTGGTCGCTGAAACACGCGCTTTACGTTGGGCTCTGGCAGGCGGTATCGCTGATCCCGGGCACCTCGCGGTCGGGGGCGTGCATCTCGGGGATGCGGGCCATGGGCTACAGCCGCCATGGCGCGGCCAAGGTGTCGATGCTGATGTCGATCCCCACCATCATCGCCTCGGGCACGCTGATGGGGATCGATGTGGTGCGCGTGGCCGACTGGCAGGCGGCAAGGGACGGCGCGATCGCGGCGCTGGTGTCCTTCTTCGCGGCCTGGGCAGCGCTGGTTTTCATGATGAGGCTTCTGCGCACGGTCAGCTTCACGCCCTATGTGATCTACCGGCTGATCCTGGGCAGCGTGCTGCTGGTGGTGGCCTATACTTGACCAATAGCCCCGTCTGTGCGCCAGCACTGACAGCGCCTCCGAAGCGCCCCGAAAACGAAAGGGGGGGAGGGCGGGCGGCGCGCTGAGGGGGCACTCCGACGCGCGACCCGAAGCACCGGGAAAGCCGCCCGGACAGTGCCCCACCCGATTCCCCCTCGAAACCACGCCCGATAGCGCCTATAACGCCGCCGAACCCGCAGCCGGAGGCGCCCATGACCGACCAGCTTTCCCCCGTGGACCGGGCCAAATACGCCGCAGCCGTCTGCGGCGCCGACATGGTGGAAAACGGCATGCGTGTGGGGCTGGGCACCGGGTCCACCGCCGCCTGGATGGTGCGCCACCTGGGTCACCGGGTGCGTGAAGAGGGGCTGCGCATGACCGGCGTTCCCACCTCGGCCCGCACGGCGGAACTGGCCCGGCAGGTCGGGATCGAGGTCGTCAGCCTCGACGATGCGCGCTGGCTGGACATGACCATCGACGGGGCCGACGAATTCGACCCGGATCTGGCGCTGATCAAGGGCGGCGGCGGCGCGCTGTTGCAGGAAAAGATCGTTGCCACCGCCTCGGACCAGATGATCGTCATCACCGATGCCGCCAAGGAGGTGCACCACCTCGGCGCCTTCCCGCTGCCGGTCGAGGTGATCCCCTTCGGCTGGCGCGCCTCGAAATCGCTGGTCGAGGAAGTGCTGGCCACGCTGGATGTCATGGGCACGCGCTCCAGCCTCCGCATGGACGGCGATCGGCCCTACATCACCGACGAAGGCAACTACATCCTCGATCTGGCGCTGGGGCGGATCGGCAATGCGCGGCAACTCTCGCTGGTGCTGAACCAGGTGCCCGGCGTGGTGGAAAACGGGCTGTTCATCGACATCTGCGACATGGTGCTGATCGGCCACCCCGACGGGCGCGTGGAGCGGCGCGACATGACCAGCGGCAATGTCAGCACTGAGACGGTCGAGATCGAGGGCGAAGACAACGCATTTCGGGATATCTGACAGCATGGCATTTGACTTCGACCTCTTCGTGATCGGTGGCGGCTCGGGCGGGGTGCGCGCGGCGCGTATCGCCGCTGGGCATGGCGCACGCGTGGCGCTGGCCGAGGAATACCGCCTGGGCGGCACCTGCGTCATCCGCGGTTGCGTGCCCAAGAAGTTGATGGTCTTCGCCTCGGAGTTTCCCACGGCCGTGGCCGACGCCCGCGCCTATGGCTGGGACGCGCGCATCGGCGCCTTCGACTGGCCCGCCTTCCGCGCGGCGATGGACGCGGAACTGACACGGCTCGAAGGCATCTACCGCAGTAATCTGGACAAGGCCGGGGTCACCATCCACGAATCGCGCGCCACGCTGACCGACCCGCATACGGTCGCGCTGGCCGACGGGCGGCAGGTGAGCGCGAAGCACATCCTGATCGCCACCGGCGGGCGGCCCTTCGTGCCCGAGGAATGGGCCGGCATGGGCTGCATGACCTCGAACGAGGTCTTCAAGACGGGTGCGTTGCCCGAACGCCTGCTGATCGTCGGCGGCGGCTATATTGCCAGCGAATTCGCTTGCATCTTCAACGGTCTGGGCGTGAAGGTCACGCAATTCTACCGCGGTGCGCAGATCCTGCGCGGCTTTGACGAGGAAGCGCGTGGCCATATCGCCAGCCAGATGCAGGCCGATGGCGTGGACCTGCAACTGGGCACCGAGATCAGGGACATGGAGCGTGACGGCAGCGGCTACCGGGTCACCGCCACCACCGGCCATGACGGGCATTTCGACGCGGTGCTGTTTGCCACCGGGCGCCGCCCCAACACCGACGGGCTGGGGCTGCAGGACCTCGGGCTGTCGCTGGCCGAGAACGGCGCCATCCCGGTCGATGACTTCAGCCAGAGCGCGATCCCGTCGATCTATGCCGTGGGCGACGTGACCGACCGCGTGAACCTGACCCCGGTGGCGATCCGCGAGGGCCATTCCTTCGCCGATACCGTCTTTGGCGCGACCCCGCGCACGGTGGATCACAGCCTGATCGCCAGCGCGGTCTTTACCCGGCCCGAAATGGGCACCATCGGCCTGAGCGAGGAAGACGCCCGCGCGCGTGAAAAGATCGACGTCTATTGCGCGGCATTTCGACCCATGCACAGCCTGTTCGCCGGGCGCAACGACCGGGTGATGATGAAGCTGGTGGTGTCGCAGTCGAGCGACCGCGTACTGGGCTGCCATATCGTCGGCGACCACGCCGGAGAGCTGATCCAGCTTGCCGGGGTGGCCATCACCATGGGCGCCACCAAGGCCGATTTCGACCGCACCATGGCGGTGCATCCGACCATGGCCGAGGAACTGGTCACCATGCGCACGCCAACGCGCTCAAGCTGATGTCACATCGAAGTCAACTTGATTTCAAACGCGCGCTATCCACGTTACAGTACAACAAGCATCCCAACCGAAAAACGAAGGATTGGACCGAATGTCTGGAAACAATGGCGGACCCTGGGGAGGGGGCGGCAACCGCGGCGGTGGCCCGCGCGGGGGCGGCGGTGGAAGTGGTGGCGGTGGCGGCGGGCGCGGACCCGGCGACCAGGGCCCGAACATCCCCGAAATCGACGAGATCGTGAAAAAGGGCCAGGAGCAGTTGAAAGTGCTCATGGGCGGGCGCGGGGGCAACGGCAGCGGCGGGGGATCCGGCGGCGGCGGTGGCGGCTTTTCGAAGCGCGGCGTGCTGCTCGGCCTCGTGGGTCTGGGTCTGCTGTGGCTGGTCGCCTCGGTCTACACCGTGAAGCCCGAGGAACGCTCGGTCGAACTGCTGTTCGGCTCCTACTACCGCACCGGCGCACCCGGTCTGAACTTCGCTCCCTGGCCGGTGGTGTCGCATGAGATCGTGCAGGTGACCTCCGAGCGCGTGACCGAGGTCGGCACCGGCACCGCCCCGCTGGATCAGGGCCTGATGCTGACCCGGGACGAGGCCGTGGTGGACATCGAATTCCAGGTGGTCTGGAATATCACCGACCCGGCCCGGTTCCTGTTCAATCTGGCCGACCCGCGCGAAACCGTGCGCGCCGTGTCCGAATCGGCGATGCGCGACATCATTGCCCGGTCCGAGCTTTCGCCGATCCTCAACCGGGACCGGGGCGCCATCGCCGCCGACCTCCGGTCTGCCGCGCAGGGCACGCTCGACAGCTACGAATCGGGGATAAACATCATCCGCATCAACTTTGACAAGGCCGACCCGCCGCGCGAAGTGATCGACAGCTTCCGCGAGGTGCAGGCCGCAAGGCAGGAGCGTGACCGGCTGGAGCGTCAGGCCGA
>SKMI01000130.1 GCA_007121115.1 Paracoccaceae bacterium
ACCGCCGCGCAGGACGGCCCCCGCGACTCCGGCGCGCAGGTCTGGCTGAGTTGGGATGACACCGCGCTGATCCCCATGCGCGAAGATTGAAGAAGGAAGGAACAACAATGCCGCAAACGGCAACCGAACCCGCGCGCCGCACCGCGCCCAAGCAGGAACGGGTCCAGCAACTGATCGACGCGGCGCTGGTCACCATCGCCGAGCATGGGCTTTCGGGGACCACCACGGCGCTCTTGACCCAGCAGGCCGGGCTTTCGGCGGGGATCATCAATCTGCATTTCGGCAGCAAGGACAAGCTGATGGAGGCGACGCTGGAGTCGCTGATCGCCGAGCATCGCAGCCACTGGATGTCCGCGCTCGACGCCGCCGCCGATGACCCTGCCGCCCGGCTCTGGGCGCTGATAGAGGCGCATTTCGCCCCCGACATCTGCACGCCGACCAAGATCGCCGTCTGGTTCGCCTTCTTCGGCGAGGCGCGGCACCGCGCCACCTATCGCCGCATTTCTGAAAGCTTCGACACCGAGCGCAGCGATTTCATGGACGACTGCTGCGAGCGGCTGGTGGCCGAGGGCGGATACAGCGCGCTGGACCCCGAACGGCTGTCGCATCTGATCGAATCCATGGCCGACGGTCTGTGGCTGGACATGCTGCTTTACCCCGACGAGGTCAGCGTCGATTCCATGCGCGACCAGATGCGCACGCAGTTCAGCTACTTCTTCCCGCGTCATTTCACTGCGCCCACGGCGCCGTTCTCTCCGTCCGATCCCAAGACACCTTGATCCTTGAAAAGCGAGTGTTCCCAATGAGCAAAGGCATTCACATGACCCGCCGCACATTGATGCAGGGCGCCGCCGCCACAGCGACCCTGGGCGCGCTGGCAACGCCGTTGCGCGCGTTCCCTGCCAATCCCGATGTGGTGATCATTGGCGCCGGTGCCGCCGGGATCGCCGCCGCGCGCAAGCTGGTCGCCGAGGGGCTGGAGGTTGCGGTGATCGAGGCCGCAGGCCGCACGGGCGGCCGCGCCTGGACGGAGTCCGAAACTCTGGGCCTGCCTTTCGACCGAGGTGCAAGCTGGCTGCAGGGTCCGGCCGATGCCGCGCATGTGAGGCTGGCGCGGGAGCTGAATTTCGAACTGCGCGATCATTCCAACCCCCGCGACATGCTGTTCATCGGCGATCAGCGCATGGATGCCGGGGTGCGCCGCCAGCGCGACCGCACGTGGTCGGCGTTCTACTCCGCGCTGCTGGATGCGCGCGGCGATGTGGCCGCCGATACCGTGGTGCCCATGGATGCGCCCTTCGCCAATGTCATCGCCACATGGATGGGACCGATGGATTTCGGCGTCGACCTTGACCAGTTGTCGCGCATGGACTGGTACGCCTTTGCCGATTTCGGCGCCAACTATCTGGTGCGCGAGGGGCTGGGCACGCTGGTTGCCATGAAGGCGCAGAGCCTTCCGATCCGCCTGGACACCGCCGCCTGCGCCGTGGACTGGAGCGGTGACGGCGTGGCGGTGGAAACCGATGCAGGCACCATCCGCGCGCGGGCCTGCATCGTCACCGTGTCCACCGGCGTGCTGGCCTCGGGCGCGATCCGCTTCACGCCGGAACTGCCCGCGACCACGCGATCGGCCATCGCCGACCTGCCCATGGAGCAGTTGCTCAAGATCGGGCTGCGCTTTGACGGGGCGCGCTTCGGCCTGTCGCCGGATGATTTCGTCTCGCATGACATCGACGGCGCACTGCCGGGCGAGGCGTGCTACTTCCTCGCCTTCCCCGCCGGGCTTGACTACAGGGTCGGTTTCGCTGGCGGGCGCTTTGGCAGCGAACTGGAGCGCGCGGGCGAAGAGGCCGCCATCGCCTTTGCGCTGGATCAACTGGAATCCATCCTCGGCAGCGATGTGCGGCGCCATTTCCAGCGCGGCAGCATGGCTGGGTGGGAAGGCGACCCGCTGGCGCGCGGCGCCTATTCAGCCGCCCTCCCCGGTGGCTTCGGCGCCCGCCGGGCGCTGGCCGAACCGCTGGGCGAGCGCGTGTTCTTCGCCGGCGAGGCCATGGCCACCCCCTATGCCACGCTGATCACCGGCGCGCACATGCATGGCGAACGCGTGGCCGGCGTGATCGCCGAGCGGCTGGCCGCCGAGGGGCTGGCGGTGACCTACGTGACCGACGAGGACAGCGTTTCGGCCTGGGCAGGCAACACATCCGAGCGCTGGCGGGTCCGCGCGCATCTGATGAAGCTGGGCGTGGAGATCGTCACCGCGCACACGCTGACCGGGTTCGACGGGGCCGAGGCGGCGCTGGAATGCGAATACTCCGGCGCGATGCAGCGATTTGCTGCGCGCGGGGCGGTGCTGGTCACCCAGCGCGCGCCCCGGGACGGACTCTATCACGACATTCTGGCGCAGGGCAGGGGCGATCCGGCGGCTCTGCCCTTCAGCCTGCAGCGGATCGGCGATGCCGAGGCCCCTGCGATCATCGCCGCCGCCGTCCATGCCGGGCACCGCTTCGTCACCGAACTGGACACGGCGGTCGACCGGGACGAGCCGCTGCGTCACGACCGGCCGATCATCGGCGCGCGTGCCGAGGCGCCCGATGCGTCCGTCGCGCCAGCGCACAAGGTGGCGTGATGGGGGGGCTGCGCGTTCTCCGTTCCGTTGCGCTGGTTTGGGGCCGGGGGGAGCGCCCGC
>SKMI01000283.1 GCA_007121115.1 Paracoccaceae bacterium
AGTTCCACGCTGACCAGCAGGATCGCCTTGCCCGCATCGCGCAGGTCGATCAGCCGCTGGTGGATGAATTCGATGGCACCGATATCCACCCCGCGCGTGGGTTGGCCCACCAGCAGCAGTTCCGGGCCGCGCTCGATCTCGCGCGCCAGCACCAGTTTCTGCTGGTTCCCGCCGGAAAAGCTCTCGGCCGTCAGCGCCGGGTTGGGCGGGCGCACGTCAAACGCCTTCATGTACTCTTCGGTCATGCGCAGGATGGCGGGGTTGTCCATCCAGAAGGCGCCGCGGTTATAGGCCGGGTCATGGTGATAGCCCAGCGCCACGTTTTCCCAGGCGTGGAAATTCATGATCAGCCCGCGCCGCTGCCGGTCCTCGGGCACATGCGAGATCCCTGATCTGCGCCGCGTGTAGCCGTCCGAGAATTTGCCGGTCATGTCCAGCAGCTGGCCCGCCAGCGTCGCCTCCCCCTCGCCCGCGGTCAGGCCGGAAAGCGCCTCCAGCAGTTCCGACTGGCCGTTGCCCGCGACCCCGGCAATGCCCAGAATCTCGCCCGCGCGGACGTGCAGGTCGATCCCGCGCAGCCGTTCCACGCCCATGTCATCGACCACGCGCAGGCCCTTGACGTCCAGTACCACCGAGCCCGGCTTGGGCGGGTGTTTTTCCACCCGCAGCAACACCTTGCGTCCGACCATCAGTTCAGCCAGATGCGGCGGGCTGGTCTCAGAGGTGCGCACGGTGTCCACCATCTCGCCCCGGCGCATGACCGAGACATTGTCGGTCACCTCCATGATCTCGCGCAGCTTGTGGGTGATCAGCACGATGGTCTTGCCCTGCTCCTTCAGCCCGCGCAGGATGCGGAACAGGTGATCAGCCTCGGACGGGGTCAGCACGCCCGTTGGCTCGTCCAGGATCAGAATATCGGCCTCGCGGTACAGCGCCTTGAGGATTTCAACCCGTTGCTGGTGGCCGACCGACAGTTTCTCGATCAGCGCATCGGGGTCGACGTTCAGCCCGAATTCCTCGGCCAGTTGCTTCAGAAGCCCGCGCGCCCGGCTGACCGAAGGCTTCAGGAACGCCCCCGCCTCGGCCCCCAGGATCACGTTTTCCAGAACGGTGAAATTCTGCACCAGCTTGAAATGCTGGAACACCATGCCGATGCCCGCGCGGATGGCGGCCTGGCTGTCGGGGATTTCGGTGGGCTGGCCATTGATCAGGATGGTGCCCGAATCGGCCTTGTAGAAACCGTAGAGGATCGACATCAGCGTCGATTTCCCGGCCCCGTTTTCGCCGATGATACCGTGGATGGTGCCCTTTTCGACCCGGATGTGAATGTCGTTGTTGGCCTGCACCGGGCCGAATGCCTTGGAAATCCCGCGCAATTCGATGGCGGGGGGAACGGCCCCGGCGGGCCGTTCCAGTCTATGTGCAGCGTCGGTCATCCCGTCGATCAGAACGACAGGACCGGGCAGCTATCGTCATCGGTGTAGTTGTGCACCGTCATCTCGCCGGACCGGATCGCATCGGCCGCGGCTTCGACGGCCTCGCGCATCTCGTCCGAGATCAGCGCCTCGTTGTATTCATCCAGCGCCCAGTCCACGCCACCGGCAGCCAGGTCCATGACCAGCACCCCGGCTTCCAGTTCGGTGCCCGCTTCGAAGGCATCGAACACGGCGTTGTCCACCCGCTTCAGCATCGAGGTCAGCACCTGCCCCGGGTGCAGGAAGTTCTGGTTGCTGTCCACCCCGATCGACAGGATGTCCGCATCGGCGGCAGTCTGCAGCACGCCCACGCCGGTGCCGCCGGCGGCGGCATAGACCACATCGGCGCCCTGGCTGATCTGCGCCTGGGTGATCTCGCCCCCGCGCACCGGGTCATTCCAGGCCGAAGGCGTGGTGCCGGTCATGTTGGCGACGACGGTCGCATCCGGGTTGGCCGCCAGCACCCCTTGCGCATAGCCGCAGCCGAAGCGGCGGATCAGCGGGATGTCCATGCCGCCGACAAAACCGACGGTGCCGGATTCGGACGCCATGCCCGCCAGCATCCCCACCAGATACGACCCCTCATGCTCGGCGAACAGGACCGACTGGACGTTGGGCTGTTCGACGAACCCGTCGATGATGGCGAAGCGCGTGTCGGGGTAGTCGGGCGCGACCTCGTTCAAGACATCGGCAAAGGCAAAGCCGGTGGTGACGATCGGGTTGTGCCCGGCCTCGGCCAGACGGCGCAACGCCTGCTCGCGCTGGGCTTCGGACTGCATTTCGATGTCGCGGTAGCTGCCGCCGGTTTCCTCGGCCCAACGCTCGGCGCCGGTAAAGGCGGCCTCGTTGAAGCTCTTGTCGAACTTGCCGCCCAGGTCATAGACCAGCGCCGGTTCGGCGGCGGCAACCCCTGCGCTCAGCGCCGTCACGGCAGCGGCACCCAGAAGCCGTGCTTGCAAAGTCATGGCAATCTCCCTTGTCTTTCCCCGGTCTTTTTGCTTGCCGCCGGGGAGTTTGGCCAGGTCCGGATGATCCGGGACTGGCCGATTTAGGACCCAGCACGGCACGATGGTCAACAGGAATCTGGTGCGTGTCCGGCACGCGGGCGCCTTCGGCCATTCAGCGGCGCAGGATCAGCGCGTCGGTGCCCCCGTCGTAGTATCCGCGGCGCCGCCCGACCGTTCGAAACCCCATCCCCGCGTAGAGGGCCAGCGCGGCCGCGTTGTCGGCGGCGACTTCAAGGAACGTCACCCTCGCCCCGGCGGCACTTGCGCGCGTCAGCGCCGCGTCCATCACCGCCCGGCCCAGGCCCCGGCGGCGCTGCGCGGGGGCGACGGCGAGGGTCAGGACCTCGGCCTCGTCGGCGGCGATGCGCAGCACCGCCAGTGCCTGCGGGGGGGCTTTGGCGGGGGCGGTGGCGATGATGATCTGCGGATCGGCCAGCAGTGCGGTTAACTCTGCGGCGCTCCACGGGCGCGGGTGCGCGAAGGCGCTGGCATGCAGCGCCGCCAGCACCTGCGGATCGGGCGGGCTCACGGCAGGATCGGCACCGGCGCGGCGCGCGGGGGCGCGGCATCGGCGGGGCGGACATAGAGCGGCGCAGGGCAGTCACGCAGCCCCACACCCGCCCGCAGGCGCTGCGCGGCGATTAACGCGATCTGCGCGGCCAGATCCTGCGGCACGGCCTCAATCGCCTGGGCGCCCAGTGCCTTCGCGATGTCAGCGGCGCGGTGACCGATGACGACCGGGGCGACAGGTTCTGAGGGTGGCGCAGAGAGGTCGATCAGATGCGGCGCGCCCTGTGGCGTGCCCCGGTCCACGATCTGCACGCACGCGCCCTCGCGCGGCGCCTCGACGCTGCACAACACGCGCCGCGCCGGGGCATGCTGCGCGGCCAGCACCTCGAACAGGGACACCCCGATGCCCGGAATGCCCAGACCCAACGCCAGCCCGCGTGCGGTCGCCACGGCGATGCGGATGCCGGTAAAGTTGCCGGGGCCGATACCGACAGCCACGGCGTCGAGGTCCTTCCAGCCCAGCCCGGTGTCGCGCAGCAGCGCGTCCAGCATCGGCACCAGTGCCTCGGCTTGTCCGCGCGCCATGTCGACATGGCGGCGCAGCGTGGTGTCGGCGCCGGTCGAAAGCACTGCCGTGCACCACGGCCCGGAGGTATCGAAGGCAAGAATGCACTTTGCGCGCGGGGGCGCCCCCGATCGTTGCGGCCCGTCAGCCAACGGCAACGGGGCGCACCTCGGTCACCTCGGGGATGTAGTGCCGCAGCAGGTTCTCGATCCCCATCTTCAGCGTCAACGTGGACGAGGGGCAGCCCGCGCAGGCGCCCTGCATGTGCAGATAGACCACACCCCGCTCGAACCCGTGAAAGGTGATGTCGCCGCCGTCCTGCGCCACCGCCGGGCGCACCCGGGTGTCCAGCAGTTCCTTGATCTGGCCCACGATCTCGCCATCCGGGCCGTCATGCTCGGCGTGGCCCGAGGTCGCGGCGGCCTCGCCTTCGATCACCGGCGCGCCGGACTGGAAATGCTCCATGATCGCGCCCAGAATCGCAGGCTTGATATGCGCCCAGTCGGCGCTTTCGTCCTTGGTCACTGTGATGAAATCGGAACCCAGGAACACTCCGGTCACGCCCTCGGCGGCAAAGACACGGCGCGCGAGCGGCGAGGTCTGCGCGACTTCGGCGCTTGGAAAATCGGCGGTGCCTGCGGGCATGACCTCCTGCCCCGGCAGGAATTTCAGGGTGGCGGGATTCGGGGTGGACTCGGTCTGAATGAACATGATCTGGCCTCCGTTGCTGGGCATATGCGCCCCGCCCCGAAGGCTGTCAAGGTCGCCGCGTCGGCAACGGAGCTGCTCCCGCGGCCTGAAATGCGCCCGACATGCGACAGGGGTGCTCACCGGGCGGGCACGCGCGCGGCCCGGGGCCTCCGTGCTTGGGCAACGGGTCGGTCAGCGCATCGGCGGTCAGCGCAAGCCGCCGCTGCCCTGCAACAGCGTCAGCGCGGCCGAGGCCGGGGACCATGCGAAGGCCGGGTTCCGGATCTGGTCCATCAGCAGGAAGCGTTCGGTCAGCGCCTGACGCTTTTCGGGGTCGGTGAATTGCGCCAGATCGCCGCTGCCGAAAAGCGAGACGGCGCGGCGCCGGAACTGCACCAGTTGCTGGTCGATATCCAGCTCGCCGAAGCCGCTGCCAAAGCCGAAAGCGATCTCGAAAACCTGCCGCAGGGGCGGGTTGCCCATGACCGCGAACCAGCCGGCGGCATCGCTGCGGCTGCCCTCCAGCAATTCGGGCAGTTCCCGATCCAGCGTCATCGCCAGCCGCAAACCCTGATCCTGCACGCCCACGTCCACTTCGAAGGCGCGGGTCTGGAAGGCGCCGATGATACGGTCGGCGAAGCCTGCCTCGGCGAATGGCCGCGCCTCGCCCTCGGGGAAACGGAAGGTCTGGGCCATGGCCAGGTAGCGCTTGTCGCTCAGGCGCCGGGGCAGGCCGTCGCGATTGTCCGGACCGTCTTCGAGGATGCGGCGGATGAAGGCGATGTTGTCGATGTCCTCCTGCAACCCGAAGGCACCAAGCATCACCCGGCGCATCCGGCGATCGGCGACCAGTTCCTCGGCCGAACCGACCTGCGCGATGCGCTCGCGGAAGTGGTCGGTGTCGCGCAGCCGGTCCGGAGCGCGGGCGTGGGCCTCCATCTGCGTGGCCTGCGTACGTTGCATGAACGCCCAGCCGGCCAGCCCGCCCATGGGTATGACCGGCTGGAAGCTCATGCCGGACGCGCGGCCAGCAGGCGCGCCTCGCGCGGCAGGAGCGCGCGCAGGGCGCGGAGCGTCATGTAGGGCTCGGCGCGCAACACCCCTTCGGTGGCCGTGTGCAGCAGCGCACGGCTGTCGGGGTCGGCGAAGACCTGGCTGAGCTGTTCGATCCCGCGCAGCAGATGGGTGCGCACGTCTTCCGCCTCGGCATCGCCCGAAAGCACC
Organism: Paracoccaceae bacterium; assembly: GCA_007121115.1. Classification (GTDB taxonomy): domain Bacteria; phylum Pseudomonadota; class Alphaproteobacteria; order Rhodobacterales; family Rhodobacteraceae; genus Rhabdonatronobacter. The sequence goes on from SKMI01000283.1 coordinate 5,472, forward strand.
AGTTGCGCCAGGTAGCAGACGCGGCGGACGGGGGTGTTGGCGGTATCGGGGCGGATCGCATCGCGCAGCCGCAGGACCCGGGTGTTGGGGGTCAGGATGGCCAACCGCGAGCGCCGTTCGCCGTTCTCGATCACCGCGCCGTTGATCAGCAACCGTTCCTGCGGCGCCAGCTTGATCACCAGCCCGGTCATCACTGCGCATCCTGCCCGCGCAGCCCGCGCATGATCGCGGTGTTCACATCGACCAGCGGCGCTACGTCGCCACCGCCGTTCAGGACCGTGTCGGAATGGTTCAGCACGAATTGCGCCAGTCCCAGCAGGCCGACGCGCAGGCCCTCGGGCAACGCGTTGCCCTCGATTGCCAGATCGGCGGCGAGCACCGTCCAGAGGCGGCGGTTCAGGGTCAGCGCGTCGGCCAGCTGGCCAGGCGCGGTCTTGCCCGAGCGGGCGGCAGCGGTCAGCGCGCGGGTGGCGCGGGCAAAGGCCTGGTATTCGGCGTCGCGCGGGGTGCGTGTGGCATCCTCCGCCACGCCATAGGCGGTGCGGGCCTGCAGAAGGGCGTTCATCATCGACCTCTTGTTCTGGTGGGGCGGGCAGTCCGGGTGGGGGCAGCGTGAGCGGGGCCGGTCCGGCCCCGCCCCGTGTGCTCAGTGCAGCATCATCAGCGGAACAGCGCCAGGATGTTCTGCGGCGCCTGGTTGGCGATGGACAGCGACTGGGTGGCGAGCTGCTGCTGCACCTGCAGCGCCTGCAACCGGGCCGAGGCGGCCTCCATATCGGCATCCACCAGCGAGCCGATCCCCGTGGTCAGCGCATCGGTCAGGTTCTGGACGAATTCGGCCTGCGTATCGATCCGCCCCTGGGCCGAGCCGAAATCCGCCGCCGCGCCGATGGCGAACTGGATCAGCCCCTCGATCGCGTCCAGGGCCGATTGCGCCCCGTCGCGGGTGGAGACATCGAGCATCTCCATGTCGAACAGGCCGCCTGCGGCGATCCCCTCCTCGGCCCCGTCAGCAGCAAAGGCAACATCAGCGCCGGAGGTGTTGATCACCTCGAGTGCGCCGGTGGTCTCGTTCACCCGCGCCTCGAAGTCGGTGCTGCCGTTGATCTGGTCACGCAGGGCATTGGCGATGTCTTCGTAAGTGTCCCCGGCAGAAGCGACATAGACGAACTCTTCACCACCAGCAGTCACCCGGTAGCCATCGCCCTGGTTGATGTCGACGGTGCTGTCGAACTCAATGGAGACAATGCTGTCAGCCTCGACCTGGCCGACACCGCCGGTTGGAGCGGCCTCGTTCACCTCGATCGCGCTCAGATCGAAATCGATATCGTCAAAGCCCGACGGTGCCGTGATTGTCAGCGTGCCGGCGTCGCTCGAGGCCGTGATACCGCGTTCCTGCAGCGTCTCGTTTCCAGTGATCGCAGCAACGATGCTCCCTGCGACATCTGCCGCGCTGTCGTTCACCTCGACTTCAACCGTGACTTCCACGCCATCGATCGTGAACACGCGGGTCCCTGCGTCAGCCGCAACCGCCGTGCCGGCGAACGTGACGTCGGCATTGTTCGTGGCTGCGATCTCATCCGCGCCGGTCAGGCCAGTGACGTCCACGTCCAGCGAATCGCCGTCGCCGAACACGGCGGCATCGGTGGTGAAGTTGCGGGCGCCCACCTCGATGTTGCTGGTGGTCACGGTCCCGTCGGACGCGCGGTCAAGCGACGAAAGCACATTGACTGTGCTCTCGCTGGTGCCGTTGACCAGGTTCAGCCCGTTGAACTGCGCCGCTCCGACGACCGAGTTGATCTGGTCACGCAGGGCGACCACATCGCTCTGGATCTTGGCGCGGTCGACGTTGTCCTCCTGCGCGGCGACGATCTTGCCCTGCATGTCGGTCAGCAGGTCGGTCACGGTTTCGGCCGCGGTGCGGGCCACGCCCACGGTGGAACGGCCCAGTGCCAGCGTGTCGGAAATGGCGGTGAAGCCGTTCACATCCGCTGCCATGGTCCGGGAGACGGCCCAGACGGCCGCATTGTCGCGGGCATTGGCGACCGACTTGCCGGTCGAGATTTCGTTCTGCGTCTGCGCGAGGTTCTGGTTGATCCCGCGCATGGTCTGCAGCGCCACCATGGCGCTGGTATTGGTCAGAATGCTGGACATGACTGTTCCTGTTTGCATGCGCCGTTTGCGGCGCTGTTGGTCAAGCCGCGGTTTCGCGGCAAACTCTGGCATTCTGCGCGTGCGGGTCCTCGCTGAGGGCACCTGCGTGTCCCGTTCTGGGTCTGTGGGTGACTCTGGCGGCGAAAGCCTAAGCAAAACCTAATCGGGGCTTTCGGACACCCACCCGGGGCCGGTTTTTCCGTGTCAGGGTTAACGGGCCTGCGCTCATACCCCTCGCTCAGGGCGGCCGTTCAGGCCCGGCGTTCCATGCGCGGGCCGGTGCGCGGAGCGCTGAGCCCGCCACGCGCATCCGCGCCGCCATCTGCGTCCTGCGCGCGGCGTCCATCAGCCCCATAGGTGCCGAAACTCTCCGGCGGGCGGGGGTGCAACCGCGCCATCGCCGCCTGCAGGCCTGCGCCCGCCGCTTCGAGCAAGGCGCGATTGCGCTCCAGCCGCGGCACGATCTCGCGGCGGATTGCGTCCCTGCGTTGCACATCATCCCGCACCGAATCGGTGCTTTGTGCGAGGCCCTGCACAAGCCGCTCCTTGCGCCGGACCAACGGTTCCAGCCGGTCCAGCGTGCCTGCCAGCAGCGCATCACGCTCGGCATCCAGTGTGGCGGCCAGCGCCGTCACGTCATTGCGCAGTGCCCATGTCATCCGCACCCTCCCTTGCTGCCAGATACCGGAACACCGTTTCCGCCAGCCCGATCCCGCCGGACGCTGCAATGGCGCGGGCCTTCGCATCGATCACGAAGGACTGCATCTGCGACTCGCCCATGCCGCCATCGAACCCGCCGTCGAACCCCTCCGCGCCGCGCCCCAGCCCCGCCGACGTGAGCATCTGCGCCAGAAACGCCGCCTCGAACTCCTGCGCGAGTTCGCGCAGGCGGGCGTGGCTCCTGTCCGCAACCATGGCGGTGGGCGCGGCGAATGGCGCTATCGGGTCGGGCATGGCAAGGCGTCTTTTCTGGCGAAAGCGGGAAACGGTCGGTCCGCACAGTTTCCCGCGGGCCGGTAAAGATTCCGTAACGCGTTTGCGGCAGGGTCGGCCCAGAATTCGGAGGCTGCCGATGGTTCCATTGCCCGTTCCCTGTTCCGGTTGCCCGTCTGGCGTGACGCGTTCTGACGGCGCGGGCGGGCCCGGCGCCACAGCCACCGCGCCGGGTGCATTCGCCCGGTTCATGGCGATTCTTCAGCCACGGGAAGCGGACCCGCAGGCCCTCGCCTCCGAGCCGTCGCCGGACGCGCCAGCGGAGGTTGGTGCAGAAACGGTGGCGGAGGGACACGGTACCGGCGAAGACGCGCGCAGCGACGACGGGACCCAGCGGCCTGCCCCCCCGCCGGGCGCAACCGATGCCCCGGAACCGGCGCCCGCCGCCGTCGAACAGGCGAAAGCCCCTTCGCACGGTCTGGTGGCAACCGACGAGGCGGCGCATCGTGGCCGCGCAACCGCGAACAGCGGTGTTGCAACAGCCGCATCCGCGCCCGGTGTCGCAAGCCTCCTCTCGCCGGGAACAACACGGCCGGACGGCACGATTTCAGGGGCGCACGATGAAACCGTTGCTGCAACCGCATCGACCGGCCCGCGCGATGGTTCCGTGCCGAAGGAGCGCAGCGTCGCGGATGCGGGGCAAGGGCACCACGCCCCTCCGAAGCCGGGAATGCCGGCCAGCGAAGACCCCGGCGAAGCATCGAAACGCGTCGCTTCCGGCGCGGAGGGGGGCCTGACGCGGACAAGAGCCACCGGCGAAGAGACGCAGGAGCAAACGGAACGGCGCAAGGGGCCGGGATTGCGCACGGCGCATGGACACCTGACCTGGGGCCAGGGCGCGTCGGAACACCCGGCGCGACCCCTCATGCCGGCCGCGCCTAAATCGCCAGAGGACCGGCCGCCGGCGCTTGCGCCGCAGGACGGAAAGCCCGGGGACGCGGTGCGCCTGAACCGGCCATCGGCACCGAACCTGACGCCGCGAGGCGTGGCACAGCCGCACCCTCCGCAGATCACCACGCCGCCGCAATCCGCCCACCTCTCGCTCCCGTTGCCGCAGCCAAAGCTGGCTGGCGATCTTCACGCGTTTCGCTTCGGGTTTGCATGGCAGGACCATGCGCTGCCCGTGTCGGAAAGCCTGTTTGCGGAGGGCGCGGAGCTGCGCCCGGGCTCGCTTCCTGCCGCGAGTGAATCTCTGCGCGCGGAACCGCTGCGAGCAGATCTTGCGCGCCACGCCACCGGGCAACTGGCAAGCGCGCTTCGCGCCGCCACCGCCACCGCGTCCGGCACGCCGGGCCAGTTCGACATCGACCTGTCCCCCGCCGAACTGGGCCGGGTGCGCATCAGCATGAGCTTTGCGGACGGCGGCCTTCTGGTCGCCGTGCAGGCCGACCGCCCCGAAACGCAGGACCTGTTGCGCCGCCATATCGACCACTTGCGCGATCTGCTGGCGGATACCGGCCATGAGTCCATCAGCTTTGCCTTTGGCGGGGATGGGCGGTCACGGCAAAACCCGGCCAACCTGCCCCCGCTTGCCGCGTCCGGCGGCGAGGATACGGCGGCGATGCAGGCTGCAGCACAGACACGCGCTCCACCAACGCGCGAAGGGGGCCTCGACATGCGATTATAGGGCAAGACGCAAGTGCCGGAGGCCGGGGCA
>SKMI01000306.1 GCA_007121115.1 Paracoccaceae bacterium
GCCGCCCCGACCGGCGCCGATGCACGGTTCCGGGCGGCGCGCGAAGCGGCGGCCCGCCGCCGTCGCTCCGGGCGCTGGCGGCGGCTTGCCGTTCTTGCCGCCGCGCTGGTAATCGTCCTTGGCGCCGCGGGCTGGGCATTTGTCCGCTTTGACCTTGCATCGCAGATCACCTTTGGACCGCCCGAGCGGGCCGAGATCGCGGCGCCCGAGGTCCCCGAACTTTCGCTGACCGCCGCCGACCCCCGGCCAGACCCCAATGGCGCGGCGCCTGCCGATGATGCGGATGACGACGACCTTGCGGCCCCGGCGGCGCTGATCGACTTGCCGGGCCAGCCCATGCGCCTGCAACTGGGCGCTGCCGGGGAGCGGCGCAACCAGATGCGGGTTCCGCGCCCCGAACTGCCCGAGGATACGCGCGGGGCGGGCGACCTGATCCGGTTGCAGGACACGCTCATCGCCTCGGGCGAGCGGGTGGCGGTGATGCTGCCCTCCAGCGGCGAGGATTTTGCCGTCTTCCAGGCGCAGCGCCAGCGGGCGGGGGGATCGGGCGGTCAGGCGACACCTGCGCCCTTGGTGTCCGACGCCTCTGCGGGCGAACTTGCGGGGGATGAGGTGCGCCTTGCCCGCCCGGGCACCGTGGCCGCGGCAGAAGCGCACCGCACCTGGCATGCCGAGCGTGCCCGGCAGACGGGCCGCTTCCTGCACGGGAGCAGCCGTGCCCCCACCCGCGCGACCGACCGACGCCATGGCCTTTTCGAAGATACGATCCTGCGCGTCACCGCCCCGTCGCCGATGGCGGACTTGCTGACGCTCGAAGGGCTCGAATCGCCGCAGGCCGAGGCTGTGGCTGATGCGGTGCGCGCGCGATTCGAGGTCGATACGGTGACCCCCGGCTTCGTCATCGCCTTGCGCACAGTGCCGGACCGTGACGCGCCGGAGCGGTCGCTGTTCTCGCAGCTCACGCTCTATGATGGCGAGCGATATATCGGCTCGCTCGCGCGGGATACGGGGACCGACCGCGTTCCGCTGTCGATGATGACCAGCGCGCGCCCGCCGCCCGAAGACGACGACGCCGAGGACGACGCCCAGGAGGCAGGGACCGAAGGCGCCGTGCCCGAAGAGGCCAGCGACACTGGCGACCGCGACACCGGGACAGCGCCACCGGAGGCGGAACTGCGGCTGGTCATGGCCTCGGACCCTTGGGTGGGCCGTGATTTCACCGTCGCCGGGGAGGCCCCGCAAGCAGCCGGTCCGACCGAAATGCGCGTCCTCGACGCCCTGTTCAGCGCCGCCATGCGCCACGGGATCGAATCGTCGCTGGTCGGGCAGATCATCATGCTGCTGTCCGAGGCGCATGATCTGGACGGCATGGTGCATCCCGGCGACCGCTTCACCCTGCTGATGAGCGAAGAGCGGCACCCGGACCAGGATGCGGCGCTGTCACAGGTGCTGTATCTGGGGATCGAGGGGCGCGAGGTGAACGCCACCTGTTATGTCTTCAAGCCGCCGGGGCGCGACAATTACACCTGCTATGGACGCAGCCCCGGCACCGGCGCCGGGGCCGCCGCGCAGGTGGAAACGGGCGACACCGAGACCCTGACCGCCGGGCAGGAGGTGGAAACGCTCGTCAACCGGATCATCCAGATCGAATCCGCCGGACGCGCGGATGCCCGCAACCCGCTGTCGACCGCGACCGGGCTGGGCCAGTTCATCGAATCGACCTGGATCCGGATGATGAACACCTATCGCCCCGACCTGTCGGCGACGATGTCCCGCGCCGAGCTTCTGGCGCTCCGGGTCGAGCCCGATATCTCGCGCGAGATGGTCACGCATCTGGCCCGCGAGGGGGAGAGCTACCTGCGCGCGCGGGGGCATCAGATCACCGCCGGACGGCTGTATCTGTGCCATTTCCTGGGCATGGAAGGGGCGCACCTGGTGCTGTCCTCGCCGCTGGATGCGGATCTGCAGGAACTGCTTGGCGCCGGGGTGATCAACGCCAACCCGTTCCTGCGCGGTAATGATGTCGCCTGGATCATCAACTGGGCCGAGAATCACATGCAGCGCGCCTCGGGGCGGGTGGCGATCATCCGTGAGCCGCAGGAGTTGCGCGATTTCCGGCAAGCGGTGGATTCGGCGCTGGGCTGAGCCTGCGTCGCCTCGGATCAGTCCAGACTGCGCAGCCGGTTCATGGCCGCCGTGAACCCCATGAGCGAGACTTCAAGGTCCAGCGCCTGGCCCTGCAGGGTCTGCATCCGCACTGTCGCGCCCGTGCCGCGCTCCATGGCCGCGACCGCATCTGACTCCAGATCGGCATTGGCAATGCAGCCGTTGGACAGACAGGTCAGGAAACCCATCTGAATCACGTCGGTATCCTCCAGGCGGATCCTGACTCCATCGCTCAGCAGCACGCCGAAGGGGGCGATCACCGTCATCGCCGTGCCGCCGCCCTCGGTGCGGCGCAATCCCACGGTCAGCACCCGCTGACCGCTTTCGCGCTGCGACAGTTGTTGCACCATCTCGCACACCCGCGTCGAGGCGGCGCCGTCCTGCGGCTGGGATACGGCCTGCGTGACGCATTGCACCACCCAGTCGCGATAGGTCTCGTTCAGACGGTCGGGCCCTTCGCTTTCCTGTGCCGACGCGGGCAGGGCCAGCGCCAGGCTGCCCAGCGTCGCCGCGATCACGGTTGCGCGTTTGAACGGGGATGAAGACATGATGGGTCCTTTTGCAGCGCGGATGTCTCGCCACCCTATGGAACCGGGCCAGCCCCTTCAATCGGTAACCGGAAACAGATCCGACAGGATCGCGGTGAAGTCGCGGTTCAGGTAGCCCTTGGCCTTGAACAGCAGGATCGGGATGGGGCTGGAGGGTTCGGCCCGGCGGTAGTAATTCTCGACCGCGGTGATCTGCGCCGTAGCCTCGGCGCGGGTGGTGATCGGGTCGGGTTCCGGCGCGGGGTCCGAGGGGTCCTCGCCTTCGGAGGTGAGTTCGCGCATCCGGTCCATGGCCAGCAGGAACCCTTCGCCCGCGTTGAAATCGATTCGGGCATTACCGGCCTGTTCGGGCAGCAGGATTTCCAGCGCCCGCACGAGCGGCTGTCCGACCAGCAGACGCGATTGCCGGATCAGCAACAGGGCCGGGGAAGAGGGCTCGTAGCGGTTGAAATAGGTCTCGATAGCGCCCAGCGCGGCGCGTGCCTCGGCCATGGTGGCAATGTCGCCCACGCTCACGGCAGGCGCGGCCGCCGCGGCCACGGGTGCGCCGTCATCGGGGGTTTCCGCGGCCTCGTCCACCGCCTCGTCCGGGGTGTCCTCGGCCGCCGCGTCGCTTTCGCCGAAGTCCTGCCGGGCCTCGATCAGCAGCTCCAGCATGGCGTCGACCTGCGGGCTCACGGCCGACAGGTTGGGCCGGAAGGCGCCGGTTTCCGCCACCATGCAGGTGTTCTCGATCGTCTTGATCGCCGTGCGCAGCCGGGACAGAGCGTTGAAACTGGCCTCGACCTGCGGCCCGTTTTCCAGATTGCGCAGCGCTGCAACGATGGCGGCGGCGTCTTCCTCGGTCTCGGCGCCGATCTTGTTGCGCCTGCCCGACGAGACCGCATAGCGCCGAAAGGTCAGTGCCTTCAGGCGGCGGTCGTTGGCCAGCGGCGCAAACTCCAGCGGCATCACCACCGTGGCGGGCGTATCCAGCAATTCGAGCGCGTTGGTGCGTTCGATGTTGTCTTCGTGCACGCGGGGGTGGACATGGTCCCAATACCGTTCCAGCAGCCCGGCGGTCAGTTCGGCGCAGTCGGCCAGAAGCTCCAGGTTGCCCGACAGCGCCGCGAATTGCGCCAGCAAGACCACCAGCCGCAGATCGCGTGACCGGTCCAGCAGTTTTTCGACGTTGGCGCGTTCCTTCTTCAGGTCGATGTTGCTGCGGTCGAAGGGGACGAGGTTCGAACCGGAGGCGAAGCTGCCTTCGCCGCCCTGCGTGAAATACCGCTCAGGCAGGCGCGACATTGCGCTGTCGTAGTAGGTCTCAAACTCGGGGTCATACGCGTCGTAAAGGTCCGGTCCGCAGGGTTCATCCTCGGACAGCGGGTCCAGAAACCTTTCAAGCGCCATGCAGCCCCCACCGCAAAGGCCCGCTGCTTTCGGGGGCCGTCGTCCATCGAATCAGGTCGTTCATCGCGTCAAGCGGAAAGGCGCGCCCGCGGGGCGCGCCCTTGTCCTTACCGGTCACGTGTCAGTGCAACGTGCCGCGCATCTCCACCCGGCGATTGATCGGATCCATCGGGTCGTCGACCCGGGGCGTTGCGGCCCCGTGGCCGATGGCCTTCAACCGCTCGGCCTCGACGCCGAGGTCGATCAGATACTCGGTCACCGCCGCTGCGCGCCGTTCGGAGAGCACCAGATTGTATTGATCGCCGCCCACCGCGTCGGTGTGCCCTTCGACCAGGAAATCGGCAATCTCGAGCCGCGGGTCGTTGAGCGCATCGGCGAAAACCCGAAGGTTTTCACGCGTTTCCGGCGTCAGGTCGTAGGAGTCGAACTCGAAGTTCACCATCATGTCGAGCGCGGGCGGAACCTCGGGCGCGCATTCCTCGGCGGTGCCGATACAGATCGCGCGTGCGGCGCCCAGATCGATCGTGCCGATCAGGTGATCGACAAGCTCATCCTTCGAGAAACTGGTGTCGGCGGCGGCCTGTGACATCGACAATGTCAGGGACATCGCACCGGCAGCCGCGCATAGAAGCATTTTCTTCATGGCCGACCTCATCGCTGATAATTGAGCGATCATACCTGAAATGTGCTGTCCGCGCAATCTTGCATGTTTCCGCAGGCGGGATTGGCGCGCTGCTGGCGCCTCACCCTCGGGTCTGTTGATCATAGGCTTCGGCGAAATGCTTCAGGAACACGTCCAGCATCCCGTTGTCATGCGCGTGCACCTTGGCGTCCCAGCGCTGCACATAGACCTCCCACGCGCGCGCCTTCTTCGAGGCCAGCAGCGACTTGCCGGCGCGGGCCTCGATGGATTCGGGCGCGAGGTCATCGAGCAGCCGCGCCAGGGCGGGCTGGATGGCCGCGTGGGTGGCGTGCTGGTGGCGCTTGACGTCGTCAAAGCCCTGCCGGATGGCCGCGGAGCCGCGCATGTAGCCGATGCGCTGGGGACCGAACATGGCGCGCAGGGCCTCTTCGGGTCCGGGCAGGAACTTGAGCGGGTTGTTGTCCTCGCGTCCGATCATGGTGCGCTGGCCGGACCGCACCGACTGCTTGGCGATGGCGCGGGCCTGCAGCAGCATGGCCAGATCCTCGGCGACCACGCGCAGCGCCTGGCCGATTTCGCGCGCGGTTTCGGCCTCGGCACCGGCGCCCAGACTGCCCGGCGGCAGCCCGGCACCGGCGCATATCTGGTCCAGAAGCGACCCATCGCCCGATGCGCCAGGACCGGCCTGGCCGCCGTGGCCCGGCTGCGGGGGCGGTTCGGCGCGCCGATGCTGCGGCGGAAAGGACGCCGGTTGTCCGGTAAACCCGCCCGAGGCTGGCGGCACCGATTGTGGATGCGGCGCCTGCGGTTGCGGCGCGCCATAACCTTGCGGGGGATGGAAGGCGGCGGGCGATTGCTGCGGCGGGAAGGTTCCCGCCTGACCCCCCGCCGGACCCCCCGCCGGACCCGGTGGAACGCTTTGCGGCGCGCCCGGCGGTGCGTGGCCCGGGGCAGCGCCGGGCCCGAAGGGACTGCCTTCGGACCCCGCGCCGGGGTGGCTGGCCGGGACACCGTTCCCTGCAGGCGCAGCGCCCCCGAATGGGCTGTCGCCCGGCGGGCGCGGCTGCGCCGCGGGTCCGCCATCCCCGTCATGGCCCGGCGCGGTTCCGAAGGGCGAGGCTTCGGCGGGCGCCTGCTCTGTCGGCCCCGCCGGAGAGGATGCGAAGGGCGAGGTCTCGGCGGGCGGTGAGGGTGGCGCGCCTTGCGGTAGCGGTTGCGGTGGCTGGCCCCAAGCGCCGCCTCCGGGCGGCACCGACTGCGGTGCCGACGCCGGAGTGGGGGCGGCTGGTGTAGGGGGCGATGACGACGCCCCGGCAGGCGCGCCGAACGCGCTCCAGATGTCGCTCCCGGACCCGCCGCCCGCTCCCGCCCCACCGAAACCGCCTCCCGCAGGGGCGTCCGGAAAGCCACCGCCTGCGGGGGCCTGGCTGACGGGCGCGGGGCTGGCGCCCTGCTGCTGCGTGAGTTCGACCCGGATCATGTAGGGACCAAGCTGCAGTTCGTCGCCGCTTTCCAGCCGGTGCGGGCTCTTGACCCGCGATGACGCGCCATTCAGGTAGGTGCCGTTGGTCGACAGGTCATACAGCATCCACGACCCGCGTTCCCACCGCACCTCGAAATGCCGCCCCGAGACGATCCTCTGCGGATCGGGCAGCACCCAGCCCATGCCATAATCGCGCCCGACATCGAGCGAGCGCCCCTCGTCCACCGACACTTCCACCGGGCCGCCGTCGGGCAGCGTGGACATGTTGGCAAGCCGGAGTGTGAGCTGTTGCATTCAAACGCCTTCATCGTGACCGCGCGCGCTGGTGCGCGCCCGGAGCCTTGTTCATTCCCGGTTGCCCGTGCCGCGCCCGCCCCCGAAACGGCGCCCCGAAACCTGCCGGGCGTCGGCGCGCAACCGCGTTGGCACTGACGATAGCAGGCAGGGTCGGCTTGAGCAAAGACAGCCGTCTCTGCAGAGCAAAAAAACCGTTTTGACGCAACACATACTCGTGTGGGAGCGCGCGTCTCGCCGGTCTCGTGCGGACCCCATGCCTCAGCGTCCGGAACCGGAAACGCGGAAATTCGCCATTGGCAACACTGCGCGCTTAATCATCAGGCAGATTTGTGGTATACAGCCGCATGAGATTGAGATCCCGATGCATAGGGGTGCGACAATGAACAGACAGAATTTCGACCAGCGCCGTGGTGGCGCGGGCAGATATGCGGTTGCGGCGGCCATTGGCGGCGCGGTGCTCGTGGCATCGGGGGCTGCGGCCTGGCCGGTGCTGAAATCGGTGGTCGGCAGTGACGTTGCCACCGCTGTCACCGCGCCGGACGCGGCGCCAGGCGCTGATGAAGCTCAGCTTCTGCGGGTGTCTGCCTTTGTGGCTGATACCGAACTCTCCAGCGATGTGGCGGCCATTTCGACCATGTCGGTCCCCTCGGCGCTGACCGATCCGAACGGTCTGAACGGCGAGCAGCACGGCGTGGAGCCCGAGATGACCTTTGTGCCCGATGCGCCCGAATCGCAGCGGGAAGATGATTCGCCGCTGGTGCAGCCGGTCCTGCCTCGGACCGCGCAGGATGCAGGGCATCACGAAGGGTCGTCGGATCGCATGCCCCCGGACCCGCGGTTCACGCCGCGCAGCCTTGTCAGCGCTCCTGCACAGCAAAGCCCGGTGGTGGGCAATGCGGACCAGCAGGTGAGCATGCGGGACGATACCCCCTTGGGCCGCAGCTGGAGCGTCGGACAGTTCCGGTGACAGCCGGGGCTGACCGTGGCGTGACAGCAGGCGCGTTCCTGGTCCTGGCGGCGATTGGGTGAACTGAGGGGCGGCAATGCAGCGCCCCTCAGGTGTCTGGGTGCGTGCCTCTGCCGGAGTCGCAAGTCTCAGTTCGCAGGTCTCAATCCGCTTGTCCGGGCAAAGGGTTTCTTTGCGGCTTCGGATATCCGTGATATCTCTGCAGAACAGGGAGACATGATCACGGGAGACACCGATGCCATCGGACAAGACGCGCCACCCCGGACATCTGCGATTGCATTTCAGACAACTTGCCGCGCGAGGGCTGGCGACGGCCGCCGCCGTCGCGCTGGTCATGGCCGCAGCCGTGGTCCCGGGCACGAAACCCGCCGCAGCACAGCCCGCCGACCGGTTCCATCTGGAACTGAACAATGTCGAGGATGCGGACGCAAGTTGCCGGATCACGTTTCTGGCCCATAATGAAACCGGGGTCGATTTCAGCGAAACCGCGTATGACGTCGTGGTGTTTGACGAGCGCGGGGTCGTTTCCCAGCGGCTGATCCTGGAGTTCGGTCAGTTGCCGCTGGGCAAGACGCGGGTGGTGCAGTTTCTGCTGGAACGCACGTGTGACGGCATTTCCCGGTTGCTGATCAACGGCGTGGAAGAATGCATCGAGGATGGTGGCGCCGCGTCGGGCATGTGCCTGGATGCGCTGGTGACCAGTTCACGCGCGGATGTGCAGTTTGGGTCATGACGCCGGGCGCCGCGCCGCACCCGGCGCGGCGCTGAGCGGTGCGGCAAGAGAGTGCGCGCATGACGGGTTTCCTTCCGCATGAATTGAGCGGCCTCGCCTGGGTGGTGCTGGGCGCACTGGCACTGGTGTCGGTAGGTGCGCTGACGGTCACCCTGTTCAAGCTGATCCAGTTCCAGCGCCTGGGCCTGGGCCGGGCGCGCAAGGTTCGCCCTGTGCTGGATGCGTGGCTGCGCGGCGACCGGATCGCCGCGGCGCGCGCGGCGCAGGGTGGCGACGGGGTGCGGATGCGGGTCATGGCGGCGCTGATGGGCGCGCTGGAGGCGCGGCCCTCCGACTGCGACCATGCCCAGCGGCTGGCCACCCAGCGCGCGCTCGAGGAACTGGCGCGGATGTCCGCCAACATGCGCGTGCTCGAAGCGGTGGTGCAGGCGGCACCGATGCTGGGGCTTCTGGGCACCGTGATCGGCATGATCGAGGCGTTCGGCCGGATCGCCGAGACCACGGGCGCCGCCGATCCGGCGCTGCTGGCGGGGGGCATCTGGACCGCGCTCATCACCACGGCGATCGGTCTGGCCATCGCCATCGTCTTCTACTTCGTCTCGATCTGGCTCGAAGGGCGAATCACCCGCGAGCGCGAGGCGCTGGAAAGCCTGATCATGACCGTGGTCAACGCCGAGCCGGTCCCCCAGGGCTTTCGCTGAGCCATGGCGGAGCCCGGCGCGCCGTCCGGTTTGCAGAAGGGGTTTCTGACCGCGCCCGTGCGCTCGCGCCCAGCCTTCGCGCTGACGCCCCTGGCGGACATCATGTTCCAGCTTCTGATCTTCTTCATGCTGACCACGTCGCTCGCGCCCTATGCGCTGGTGCCGCTGGTGCGCGCCGCCGCGCCCGAGGCCGGGGCCGCCCCTGCCGCCGAAGCCCCCGCGCCGGACAGCGCGGCGCCGGCGGTCTGGAACCTCGGGCAGGGGGTGGTGCGCTCGGGCGGCGCAGAGGTGCCGCTTGCGGACCTGCCGCTGGTGCTGGCGGAGCTGCGTGATTCGCGGGTCGAGGAGATTCTCCTGTTCATCACCGATACCGCGCGCACGCAGGACATGGTGACGGTGCTGGAAGCGGTCGAGGATGCGGGCTTCGCGCGGCTTCGGCTGATGGGGCGCTGAGCATGGACGCGGGCGGGACCAGACCACGGGCGCAAGGGACGGGCGGCGGGGCAGGAGCCGGCGCCGTTCGCGCCTTGCCCGCGCCGCCGCCGCGCCGTCGGCCGGATTTCTCGCTGGCGACGGTGAATATCGTGCTGCTGCTGGTGCTGTTCTTCCTCGTTGCGGGCAGCATCGTCTCCGAGGAAGAGCGCGTCGTCGACCTGCCGGAAACCCTGTCCCTGCCGCTGGAAAACCTGCCCCGGCCCCTGCTGGTGATCGGGGCCGAGGGGACGCTGGCCTATGAGGGCACGGCGGTGGCGGATCGCGCGGCGCTGATGGCGGTGCTGACCGAGGCCGCCCCGCCCCGCGTCTATGTCATGGCGGCGCGTGACCTGCCCGCCAATGCACTGGTGCAGACGGTCGCGGGGCTGGCCGGCGAAGGGATCGAAGTGTCGCTGGTTACCGTGCGCGAAGGGCCCGCGCCGGGTGCCACGCCTGACGCCGGACAGGGCGCAGGGCAGGGCGCCACGCCCGAGGCGGTGCCATGAGCGTGGCCTGGCAGGACCCGCCGGACACGGGCGACCCGCCGGCCTGGATGCTTGCGGGCGCGGTGGCGCTGTCGGTGCATATCCTGCTGGCGGCGGTGTCGGTGCGGCTGGCCGATCCGTGGGAGCCGCCGCCGGTGGCCGAGACCGAAATCGTGATCGAGACGATTCCCCTCTTCGCCGGTGGCCCCGAGGCGGTGCCGCAGGAGGCCATCACCGCCAGCCGCGCCGATGCGCGTGCCCGTGATGGCGGCGCCGCAGAGCGCGCAGCCACCGAGCGCGCCGACACCTCGGCCGCGCGGGATACCGGCGCCAGTGCCGCGCAAACCGCCAGGCCCGATGCCGCCCAGGCAGCC
>SKMI01000236.1 GCA_007121115.1 Paracoccaceae bacterium
GCGCGGCGTTGGTGGCGTCGGTCACATGCGCGCGGCCCCCGGTCAGGTTCCATATCAGCCAGCTGTCCACGGTGCCAAAGGCCAGTTCCCCGGCCCGCGCCCGCGCCCGCGCGCCATCCACGCTGTCCAGAATATACTTGACCTTGGTGGCCGAGAAATAAGGGTCCGCCAGCAGTCCGGTGCGTTCGGTGATCATCGGCTCGTGCCCGGCGTCGCGCAACTCGGCGCAGAAATCCGCCGTGCGCCGGTCCTGCCAGACAATCGCGCGGTGGATGGGCCTGCCGGTCTTGCGGTCCCAGATCAGCGTGGTCTCGCGCTGGTTGGTGATGCCGATGGCGGCGATGTCGCGCGCCGACAGCCCCGCGCGCTCGATGGCCGCGCGCGCCGTGGCTGCCGTGGTCGCCCAGAGGTCCGCCGCGTCATGCTCTACCCAGCCCGAGGCCGGGTAGTGCTGCGCGAATTCCTCTTGTGCTGTGGCGACGATCCGCATGTCGGGGCCGAAGACGATCCCCCGGCTGGATGTGGTCCCCTGATCGAGTGCCAGAATATGGCCCATCGCTGTCCCCCCTGTCGTTGTTCCGCGCCCCGTTGTCAGGCGACTTTCTGCGCCTGCGCCGCGCGCATCCAGTTGTCCAGCGCCGCCACCTGCGCGGGCTCCAGCCGCAGGCCCAGCTTGGTGCGCCGCCAGACCACATCCTCGGCCGTGCGCGCGAATTCATGCGTCATCAGCCAGCGCACCTCGGCCTCGGTCAGGGTGGCGCCGAAGTCCTGGCCCAGATCGGCGGCGCTCTGCGCGCCGCCCAGCACAGCGCGCGCCTCCAGCCCATAGGCGCGGACCAGCCGCTTCGCCCAGAACTCGGTCAGGAACGGGTAATCGCGGATGAGACCCGCCACCAGCGCCGGGCCGCCGTCATGGTGGAAATTGCCGCCCGGCAGCGGCGCCCCTGCGGTCCACGGCCCCAGCGGCGGGCGGACCACGGTGCGGATCTTCTCCATCGCGGCCTCGGCCAGACGGCGGTAGGTGGTGATCTTGCCGCCAAAGACGTTCAGCACCGGCGCGCCCGCGCTGCGGTCGATCTTGAGCGTGTAGTCGCGGGTGGCGGCGGTGGCGGAACTGGCGCCGTCATCATAGAGCGGGCGGACGCCCGAGAAGCTCCAGACCACATCGTCGCGGGTCACCGGTTCCTTGAAATACTGGCTGGCGAAGTTGCAAAGGTAGTCGCGTTCATCGTCGGTGCAGACCGGGGAATGGTCGGCGTCATCGTGTTCGGCGTCGGTGGTGCCGATCAGGGTGAAATCCTGCTCATAGGGGATGGCGAAGATGATCCGCCCGTCAGTGCCCTGGAAAAAATAGCATTTTTCGTGGTCGTAAAGCTTGCGGGTGACAATATGACTGCCGCGCACCAGCCGTACCTTCTCGCGGCTGTTGAGCCGCAGGCGCCCGTGGATCAGATCGCCCACCCATGGGCCGGTGGCGTTGACCAGCATCCTGGCGCGCAGGGTGCGGGTTTCGCCGTCCTGCGCGACGCTCACGTGCCAGATGCCGTCCTCGACCGCGGCCGAGGTCACCTCGGCCCGCGTGTGGATCGCCGCGCCGCGGATGGCGGCATCACGGGCGTTCAGCGCGACCAGCCGCGAATCCTCGACCCAGCAGTCGGAGTATTCGTAGGCGGTTTCGAACTTGTCATCGAGCGGCGCGCCCTCGGTCCTGCGGCGCAGGAAGATGCTGGACGTGCCGGGCAGAATCTTGCGCCCGCCCATATGGTCATACATGAACAGCCCCAGCCGGATCAGCCAGGCCGGGCGGCGCCCCTTCATCCACGGCATGGTCAGGCCCAGGAGCTTCGATGTCGGCGTGTCGCTTTCGAACCGCATGTCGCGGTGATAGGGCAGCACGAAGCGCATGGGCCACGAGATATGGGGCATGGCGCGCAGCAGCACCTCGCGTTCCACCAGCGCCTCGCGCACCAGCCGGAATTCGAAATACTCCAGATACCTCAACCCGCCATGAAACAGCTTTGTCGAGGCCGAGGAGGTCGCGCCCGCCAGATCGCCCTTTTCGCACAGCACCACCGAAAGCCCCCGCCCGGCGGCATCCCGCGCGATCCCGCAGCCGTTGATGCCCCCGCCGACGATCAGCAGGTCGTGGATGGGCGGGGCGGCGGTTTCGGGGTCATTCATGCGGGTCCGGGTCCGTTGGTGTTGGGCAAGTATTCCCGTCCCAACTTAGCAGACTACCCCGGCACGACAACAACCCTGCGCGTCACGCAATAAATGCCCCGATTGCGTGCTGACTTTTCGACCGCAGCCCCCTCAGCGCGGGGCGCGCAGCGCCTTGGCCAGCGGATCGAAGATCTTGGCGTTGGCCGCGATCAGCGCGCCCGACTCAAGCGGGTTGTCGCCCTCGCGCAGTCCGCCGACCATGCCGCCCGCCTCCTGCACCAGCAAGAGCCCGGCGGCGATATCCCAGGCGTTCAATTCGCGCTCCCAGTAGCCATCGAGCCGCCCGGCGGCGACATAGGCCAGATCCAGCGCCGCCGCGCCCCAGCGGCGCACCCCCGCGCAGGCGGGCATCAGCGTGGCCAGATCCTGCAGCATGGCGGGGAGGGTGGTCTTGGAGGCAAACGGCACCCCGGTGGCAAAGATGCACTCGATCATCCTGTGCCGGTCCGAGACTCGCAGCCGCTGGTCGTTCATGAACGCACCAAGCCCCTTTTCGGCGACGAACAACTCGTCCTTGGCCGGGTCATAGACCACGGCCGAGACCACGCGGCCCTTGTGCTCCAGCGCGATCGAAATCGCCCAGTGCGGCAGCCCGTGCAGGAAATTGGTGGTCCCATCCAGCGGATCGACGATCCAGCGCCGGGTGGGATCGGTGCCCTGGACGGCGTCCGATTCCTCGGCCAGCCAGCCGTAGGTCGGGCGGCCGTTGGTCAGTTCCTCGCGGATGATCTTCTCGGCGGCGATATCGGCGCGGCTGACGAAATCGCCCGCCGCCTTGGACGAGACCTGAAGGTTCTCGACCTCGCGGAAGTCCTTGACCAGCGTGCGCGCGGCCTTGCGCGCGGCCTTGATCATCAGGTTGAGGTTTGCACTGCCCTGCATCGGATCGTGGCTCCTGTTGCTGCCGGCGCAGGCTATACGCGCAGGCCCGGCGAAAGGAAAGGGCCGCACGCTTGCCGTTTGCGGGGCAAGGTGACAGATTTGCGAGATGTGCCCACAGCCCAGGACCCCCGCATGACCCCGATCCTGACCGTGACCCTGAACCCCGCGCTGGACCAGACCGCGCAGTGCCCGGTGGTGGAACCCGGGCGCAAGCTGCGCCTGTCCGGCCTGACGGTCGAGGCCGGTGGCGGCGGGGTCAATGTCAGCCGCGCGATCGCCATTCTGGGCGGGGCGTCGCGGGCGCTGGTGGCCTGGGGCGGGGCCACGGGCGCCCGCCACCGCAAGCTGCTGGAAGCCGAGATCGGCGATCTGATCGCCCTCGATCTGGAGGGCGAGACGCGCGAAAGCCTGACCGTGAACGATGACGGCGACCAGCAGTTCCGCTTTGTCCTGCCCGGCCCGGACTGGTCGCCGGATCTGGAGGACCGCGCGCTTGACGCCATCACCGAGGCCGCCGGGGACCGCGCGCTGGTGGTCCTGAGCGGCAGCCAACCGCCCGGTGTCGGTGCGGATTTTCCGGCCCGGCTGGCGCGACGGCTGGGAGATGCGGGGCGGCTGGTGGTCGACACCTCGGGCGCGGCGCTCGAGTCGCTCGTGCGCAAACCGTCCTCCGGCGCCGCGCCCTGGGTACTGCGGTTGGATCAGGCGGATGCCGACGCCATGGCGGGGCAGGTGCTGGACACGGCGCAGGCCTCCGGCACCTTTGCGCAGGGTCTCGTCTCGAAGGGCGTTGCCGATGTGGTGATCCTGGCGCGCGGGTCCGACGGGACCGTGCTGGCCCAGCGCGACGCCGTGCTGCATTGCCGCCCGCCGCAGGTGCAGGTGGCCAGCAAGGTCGGCGCGGGGGACAGTTTCACTGGCGCGCTGGTGCTGGCGCTGGCGCGGGACGAGGGGATGGAGGCCGCGCTCGCCTTCGGCACGGCGGCGGCGGCGGGGGCGGTGATGACGGACGGCAGCGCGCTTTGCCGCGCGCAGGATGTGGCGCGCCTGCGCCCCGATTGTGTGGTGCGCAGGCTCGATCCGCCCTCCGCCCCGTCATCTGCGCGCGCTTGACAGCCCTCGGGGCAGGCCGCAAGCCTCTGCCATGATCGACCTGCGCCCCGTTGCTCGAATCCTTGGCCTGCTGACGGCGGCGCTGGGCGTGCTGATGCTGCTGCCCGCCTTCGTGGACTGGACGAACGGCAATGACAATGCCGCCGTGTTCCTGACCTCGGCGGTGCTGACCGGGCTGGCGGGCGGGCTGACGGCGCTTGCCACGCGCGGGCAGGATATGCGTGGGCTGTCCACGCGCCAGGCCTTCGTGCTGACGGTGGGGACCTGGGCGGTGATGCCTCTCTTCGGCGCGCTGCCCTTCCTGCTGGCGGGTCTGCCCGGCGGCTGGACGCATGCGTTCTTCGAGGCGATGTCCGGCGTGACCACCACCGGCACCACCGTTTACAGCGGGCTCGATGACATGGCGCCGGGGTTGCTTTTGTGGCGGTCGCTGCTGCAATGGCTGGGGGGGCTGGGGATCATCGTGGTGGCGCTGGTCTTCCTGCCGGTGATGAAGGTGGGCGGGATGCAGTATTTCCGCACCGAAGCCTTCGACACCATGGGCAAGGTGATGCCGCGCGCGGTGGATATCTCCAAGGCACTGCTGCAGACCTATCTGATCCTGACGGCGGTGGCGGCGATGGTCTACATGGCGCTGGGGATGGGCGGGTTCGACGCGGTGAACCACGCCATGACCACCATCGCCACAGGCGGGTTTTCGACCTCGGACGAGTCCTTTGCCAAGTTCGGCCCGGCGGCGCAATACGCGGGCGGCGCACTGATGGTGCTCGCCGGGTTGCCCTTCATCCGCTACGTGCAACTGGTCAATGGCGGGGTGCGGCCCTTGTGGCAGGACGTGCAGGTGCGCGCCTTCCTGCGCTGGACGGTCTATGCCGTGGGGGCGGTCGTGGCCTACCGGCTGGTCCGGGCCGAGGCGCCGGTCGAGGTGGTGCTGCGCGAGAGCTTCTTCAACGTGGTCTCGCTGTTCACCGGCACCGGGTACGGGACCGCGGATGTGCCGTCCTGGGGCGACTTTCCGCTCCTGGTGGTGATGGTGGTGGGGTTCGTGGGGGCCTGCACCGCCTCGACCGGCTGTTCGCTCAAGGTGTTCCGCTATCTGGTCCTGTTCGAGGCGCTGCGGGTCCGGGTGGTGCAGTTGCGCCATCCCAGCAGCGTGGTGCTGATGCGGCTGGGCGGCAAGCCGCTGGACGACGAGGTTGTGCGCTCGGTGATCGTGCTGTTCTCGGCCTTCATCGCCGGGTATCTGGCTCTGGCGGTGCTGCTGGGGTTGACCGGGCTGGAGCCGCGCACCGCGCTCACCGCCGCCTGGACCGCGATCTGCAACATCGGCCCGGCCTTCGGTCCCGAGGTCGGCCCCACCGGCGCGGTGGACGGCTTTCCGGAGGCCGCCAAGTGGCTGATGATTGCGGGCATGTTCATGGGGCGGCTGGAACTGGTGGCGGTGCTGGTGCTGCTGCTGCCGCGCTTCTGGCGGGATTGAGGCTGAAGCCCAGTGCGGCCCAAACGTGTCGTTTTCTGGCTGAAGGGGCAGAAGCGCCCTCGGGCCGCGCCCGCCCACCCTCCCCGCACGCCCCGAGGGCGCTGCGCCTGCTGGCGCAGGCGCTGGGGGATATACTTTTGAGCCGTGGTGCGCCCTTCACCCGGCGCTCGTGCGCCTTGCCGCGTTGCGGTTTGCCTATCCTTCTGCGCGACGCGCAGCGCGGGGGCTTGCTTTCGGTTGGTTCAGTCATGGCCCTGTTGCGATTCGCTTGCCGCCAGCACCGCAGCGGCCATGGCACGGTCGGCATCGGTCACGCATGGCGCTGCGGCATGCGCCTGCGGCTGGAACCGGGCACGGAAGGCGACGAGGCGCTCGGCTTCCGGGGCCGCGGGGTAGCCGATGGCATCGAGAGTGCGTGCGAAATCTCCGACCGGTCTCGGCGCAGCCTCGCCGGGCCAGAGCGCCAGCCCGCCGCGCGCCAGCCCCCGCCAGTCGAAGCGCGGGCCGGGGTCATGCTTGCGCCCCGGGGCCATGTCCGAATGGCCGATCACCCCGGCAGGCGGGATGCCCCAGCGCGCCAGCACGCCATTCAACAGTGCCTCCAGTCGCTGCATCTGCGGTGCGGGGAAGGGTCGGTCGCCGGGGTTTTCCAGCTCGATCCCGATGGAGCGCGAATTCACATCCGCCCGGCCCCGCCAGCCGCCCGCGCCTGCGTGCCAGGCGCGCATTTCCTCGGACACCAACTGCCACAGCCGCCCGTCCGCGCCGATCAGGTAATGCGCCGAGACCGCGGCCGCCGGGTCGCACAGCCGCTCAAGCGCCGCCTGCGCGCTGCGCATCCCCGTGTAGTGAAGCACCACCAGTTCGGGGCGCAGCCCGCCCCGGCGCGGCCCGAAATTGGGCGAGGGGTGCCAGAGCGGGCCAGAGCCATCGCGGACGCTTCCTGTGCTCATCACGCAAGCCCCGCAGCGAGTGACGGATCAGTGGTCGGGGTCAGTCGCCCATGTCCGGCGGCGGAAGCTGCGCAGCCCGCGCGGCCTGCCGGAACGGTTCCGGGTCCCACCAGCAGGCAAAGCCGTCGCCGTCCGGGTCCAGGTGGTTGGGGTCGCGCTCGGGGCCGCCGGCGGCCAGAAACGCCTCCTGCGCCTCGTCCTGCGTTCGGTATTGCGCGCAGGCACGTTCGAACCGGCGCCAGCGCAGCGGGTTGGAGCGGTTATACCGCTGCTCGCCGACATTGTGCCGCGTGGACAGTGCATAGGCGAAGAGGTTCGGTCCGCTGGCCCCCTGCGGCACCGAGTCCACCTGCACCTGCGGGACAAAGTCACGTTCGACCACGCGGTTCTGTTGCGGGGTGCCGAAGGGCGCCGGGGTGAAGCCCTGATCGCTGACGGGTGCCGCCTCGCCGCCGCCGCTTCCCCCGCTGCCGGGCGCGGCGGAGGGGGCCAGCGCGCTGAGCGGCGCGCCTGCGGCCTGCTGCTGTTGCGGCTGGGTCTGTGCCTGCTGCTGCGGGGTGGAGGCTTGGGGGGATGTCCCACCCGAACCCGCGCCGGGGCGCAGCGCGGCCACGGCTTCGGCGCCGATACTGCCCTGACCGCCCTGCGCCGAGGCGCTGCCGGACTGGCCCGGCGTGCCCTGCATCACCGGGTTCTGGGCGTGGGTTGCCTGCTGGCGCACCTGCTGGGCGCGGATGCGCGACAGCTCTTCCTGCGCACGCAGATAGGCGTGATAATCGCCGAAACCCACGCCCCGCGCCTGCGACGCGGTGGTGGTGTTGGAATAAGGGGGCTGCGGATCGCACGCCGCCAGCGCCAGCACGGCCGTCAGCGCCCCTGCCACAGTCTTGAAGTGTCGCATGTCCTGAACCTGCTCCGGCGCAGGCATCACCTGCGCATCATTTGTTGCGAGATTACCACCATTTCGCGGGTTTGGAAACAAACCCGGCGGCGGCTTCAAGAACCTGTGCAGTGTTCAGCAAGCCAGCCTCGTCCCACGGCCGCCCGATCAGTTGCAGCCCCAGCGGCAGCCCCTGGCGGTCCAGCCCCGCAGGCACCGCGATCCCCGGCAACCCGGCGAGGTTCACGGTGACGGTGAACACATCGTTGAGATACATCTGCACCGGGTCGGCATCCACCAGCTCCCCCAAGCCGAAGGCCGCCGAGGGCGTGGCGGGCGTCAGGATCGCGTCGATGCCCTGGTCGAACACCGCCTCGAAGTCGCGCTTGATCAGGGTGCGGACCTTGCGCGCGCGGTTGTAATAGGCGTCATAGAACCCGGCCGAGAGCACATAGGTGCCGATCATCACCCGGCGCTGCACTTCCGGGCCGAAGCCCTCGGCGCGGGTCTTTTCATACATCTCGGTGATGCCGTCGCCCTGCGCCAGCTTCGCGCGGTGGCCGTAGCGCACCCCGTCATAGCGGGCGAGGTTGCTGGACGCCTCGGCGGGCGCGATCACGTAATAGGCCGGAAGCGCGTATTTCGTGTGCGGCAGCGAGATGTCCACGATCTCGGCGCCCGCGTCGCGCAGCATCTCGGCGCCCTCGGACCAGAGTTTCTCGATCTCGTCGGGCATCCCGTCCATGCGGTATTCGCGTGGAATGCCGATCTTCTGGCCCTTCACGCCTGCGCCCAGCGCGGCTTCGAAATCCGGCACGGGCAGGTCGGCGGAGGTGGAATCCTTGGGATCATGGCCGCACATGGCTTCGAGCATGATCGCCGCGTCGCGCACCGTGCGGGTCATCGGCCCGGCCTGATCGAGCGAGGAGGCGAAGGCGATGATCCCCCAGCGCGAGCAGCGGCCATAGGTCGGCTTGACCCCCACGGTGCCGGTAAAGGCCGCGGGCTGGCGGATGGACCCGCCGGTGTCGGTGCCGGTGGCGCCAAGGCACAGGTCCGCGGCGACCGCGGCCGCCGAGCCACCCGAGGACCCGCCGGGGGTCAGCCGCCGGTCGTCCACCTTCCACGGGTTGACCACATCGCCATAGGTCGAGGTCTCATTGCTGGACCCCATGGCGAATTCGTCCATGTTCAGCTTGCCCAGCATCACCGCGCCCGCATTGCGCAGGCGTGCGCTGACGGTGGATTCGTATTCGGGGCGAAACCCGTTCAGGATGTGGCTGGCCGCCTGACTGGGCACGCCTTCGGTGCAGAACAGGTCCTTGATGCCCAGCGGGATGCCGCACATGGCGGGCGCCTCGCCTGCGGCAAGGCGGGTGTCGGCGGCGCGGGCGCGGTCGAGCGCGATTTCGGGCGTGGGGTGGACGAAGGCGTTGAGCGCGCCCGCGCCGTCGATCGCGTCCAGGCAGGCTTGCGTCAGGTCCACGGCGGTCAGATCGCGCTTACGCAGCGCGTCGCGGGCCGCGGCGATGGTCAGGGTGTTCGGCGCGCTCATTCCACCACCTTCGGCACGGCAAAGAAGCCCTCGCGTGCGTCGGGGGCGTTTTTCAGGATGCGGTCGGGCATCCGGCCTTCGGTCACGGTGTCGTCGCGCCGTTTCAGCCGCATGGGCGTGACCGACGTCATGGGCTCCACGCCCTCGACATCGACCTCGTTCAACTGCTCCATGAAGCCGAGGATACGGGTCAGTTCACCGGCGAGGGTGGGCAGGTGATCCTCGGGCACCGCGATGCGGGCGAGTTTCGCCACCTTGCGCGCGGTGTCGGTGTCAATGCGGGACATGCGGCCTCCGGGGTTGCGGATGGCGCTCCGTTTAGCGGCGGGCGGGGTGTGGTGCAAGCGGGGGCGTCAGGCGCCGGGGGATGCGGCGAGAAAGCGCCCCCTCAGCGCGTAATGGCGTTTGGGGGCGCTGCCGGGCGCAGGCTCCCGGCGGGGCAGAAGGCCAGGCGGGCTCTCAGTGCAGCGTGAATTCCCCCACCATGTTTTCCCACTGGGCCGGGCCGATCAGCTTGCGGTGGGTGAAGCGGACCGAATGCAACGGGCCTTCGATCCGATCCCGCCAGAACTCGATGAATTCGAACAGGCGCGGATAATCCGGCGCCAGATCGTATTCCTGCCAGATGAAGCTGTTGAGAACATTGCGATAATCCGGCATCCGGTAATACAGTTCGGCCGTGGTCAGCCCGTAGCCCTTGAGCATCAGTTCGGTGGGGGTCTTGTCCATGGGTGCACCCATTGTTGTTGCCTGTAGGAAGATGATGCCGCAGGAAAATTAGTTTTCAATGAAAACAGTGTGTTGGCACTCTTCCCCGGTGGCTGCTTGACCTGCGGGTCGGGCGCCATTGCACCCCATATGCGGGATCGGCTATAAGCGCGGCGACGATATCTTGTGCGGTCACAAATCCATGAGGCACCTGTGAGCGACGGTCCAAAAACCCCTGAAAACAATGGCCAAACCCCGCCCGGGGCAGGGCTGCCCACGGTGACGATCGAGGCCGAGATGCGCGCCTCGTATCTGGATTACGCGATGAGCGTGATCGTCAGCCGCGCCATCCCCGATCTGCGCGACGGCCTAAAACCTGTGCACCGGCGCATCCTTTATTCGATGCACATGAA
>SKMI01000318.1 GCA_007121115.1 Paracoccaceae bacterium
GGGGCGATCCTTGACGAGATCGCCGAAGTGATGCGCGAATGCGGCGCGCTGGAGATGGAGATCGGCGGCCATACCGACAGCCAGGGCAGTGCCGACGGCAACCTGGCGCTGAGCCAGCGCCGTGCCGATGCGGTTCTGGATGCGCTGATGACCCGGCAGGTGCTGATTTCGGGGCTGGTGGCCAGGGGCTATGGCGAGGAACACCCCATCGCCGACAACGACACCGCCGCAGGACGCGAGGCCAACCGGCGGATCGAGTTTCGCCTGCTCAGCCGTATCGACCCCGAGCCGTATATCCCGATGGAACGCGATCCCGAGCTTGAGGCGACACTGGAAATCAGGGTAACCGAAGGAACCGGGGACCAACCCGGCCCGCAGCGGCGCCCCGAAAACCTGCGCGTGCCGGATTGAGCGCCGCGGGCGTGATGGAAGCCGTGATGAAAAGGGATCACCCGCGATGAACCGAACCGAATTCGTGATCGTCACGGCGCTGATCCTGTTCGCGGCCTTTGCGCTGGGTTGGTTCGCCTATTGGCTGCTGCACCGCTTCACCCGCGTCAGTCAGGCCGATATCGGCGAGCTGGAGCGTATGGCGCAGGCGCTGCACGAGGCCGAGGAAATACGTGATCAGGCCATCGCCTACATCGAGGCCCGCGAATACGAACTGACCACGCAGCTTTCGCAGACCGAGGCCGAATTGCAGGCCGCCATGGACGGGCTGCGCGAGGCGCGCGGCGAAGCCGAATATTTGCGCGAGCAACTGGAGCGCTTGCAGGGCGGGGCACGCAGCCACGCGGACTGATGTGACGGCCAGGCCCGCGGAGCGGCCGCATCCGCGCGGTCCTGCGGCGTGCCTCACGGACAACCAGCGAAAAAATCTTGCGCCCTGCTGCAACAATGTTGCGCAAACCGGGGCGTGCGCTTAAATGATCAGCAACCGAGTGGGAGCAGAGGCGCACATGCCCGGAACAAAGCTGGATCCGATCGACCGCAAGATCCTTGCGGAATTGCAGGCCGATGGCCGGATCACCAATGTCGAACTGGCCAAGCGGGTGGGCATTTCGGCGCCCCCATGCCTGCGGCGCGTGCGCACGCTGGAGGAAAACGGATACATCATCGGCTATCACGCCGGGGTCAACGAGCGTGAACTGGGATTCGAGGTGCAGGTCTTCGTCATGGTCGGCCTGCACAACCAGGCCGAGGCGGATCTGTCGGCGTTCGAGCAGCGCTGCCGTGACTGGTCGCTGGTGCGCGAGTGCCACATGCTGAGCGGCGAGATCGACTTCATTCTGAAATGCGTGGCGCCCGATCTGTCGACCTTCCATCGGTTCCTGACCGAGGAACTGACCCCCGCCGAAAATGTGGCCAACGTCAAGTCATCGCTGGTGATCCGCTGCGCCAAGGATGAGCCCGGCGTGCCCTTCGACGTGCTCGAGGAGCGCTACGCGCGGCTGGGATAGGGCGCGGCTTGGCGCCCGGGGCATCGGCTCGGAACGTCAGAACCGGCAAGACTCTGGAACCGGAAACGCAAAGGGGCGGCGGTTTCCCGTCGCCCCGATGCGGATTTCAAACAGCGTATTCGGCAGTCGGTCAGCGCGAAGCGGCGACGGCAGCCAGAACCACCAGCAGCATGATCGGAACCACGATACCTGCGGCGGTGCCGCGGGTGTCTTCGACGATGACTTCAGGCTCCACGACGGGCTCGTCGTACTTGCTCATGTGGCCACCGGCGAACGAAGAGGTAGCGGCCATCGAGAAGGCAGCTGCCAGAGCGATCTTTTTCATGTCAACCTCCAGTATTAGCCCGTTTGCAGTGTTGACCCTGCGCCGGGGCACCCAAGACGAATAGTCGTCTCCGTCTGAAACCATCTTGCGCGCGGAAATGCAACGCTGCAAACAGCTTCGCCTGCGCAGTTTGGCGCTGCGTCGTCAATTTGGCAACACTTCGGCGGTCTTGCGCCCCCGGTGCGATGATTCTGGCGACCGATTCGCGCCCTGCTGCCGCCAGCGCGCCCAGTGGCGCCCCTGGACGTCGGTGTTCACGCCGAGTTGCGTTTGATCTCTCCGCGCGGAGCGGCTAATGAGCACGAATTATCTGAGAGGGAAGCCATGCAACGCCGCGCGCTCGTTCTGTCCATGATCTCGGTTGCCGGGGTTGCCGCCTGCGAACCCGTGCCCATGCGCATGGGCGAAGACGGGCGGCCGGTGCCTTCGGTCTATCGTATTTCCGATTCGGACGCGCCGCGGATCCAGACGCGAATGCGCGATGGCATCAACACGCTGCGCTCGCAGAATGGGCTTTCGCAAGTGCAACTTAATGCGCAACTGACTTCGGCCGCGGCCACCCATGCGCGCGACATGTCGTTCCAGAGCCGCCCCTGGCACTGGGGCTCGGACGGGTCCAGCCCGATGCAGCGCACCCGCCGGGCGGGGTATCGCGGCGAATTCGTGGGCGAACTTGTGTCCGAAACCTTCGAGACCGAGACCGAAACGCTCAACGCCTGGATGCTGGAGCGCGAGACCCGGCGCGTCATCCTCGACCCGCGCGCGCGGGAACTGGGCGTGGCCTGGCATCAGGACCCCAACGGCAAGCTGTGGTGGGCGGTGGTGCTGGGCGCCCCCGCCGGGACGCAGATGGCCGGGCGCTGAGCGCCCCCTCTGGACCCTGCATCAAGCGCGTCCTATAACGCGCGGCATGACGGGATCGCGCCCCTTCGGCATACGAATTATCGGCCCGGCTCTCTGAGGGTTCAGGGGGCTGGGTTCTGCATGTCGTCCGAATGTCCCGCACCGCGCCCGGACCCATCCCGCGCGTCAACAAGAAGGCACCGCCATGTGCGCCGATCAGCCTGACTACAAAGACACCCTGTTCCTGCCGCAGACCGATTTCGCCATGCGCGCCGGCCTGCCCGCGCGCGAGCCCGAATGGCTGGCCCGCTGGGAGCGCCTGCGCATCTACGACCAGCTGCGCGAGAGCGCGGGGGACCGCCCGCCCTTCATCCTGCATGACGGCCCGCCCTACGCCAACGGGCACCTGCACATCGGCCACGCGTTGAACAAGGTGCTCAAGGATTTCGTGGTCCGTTCGCGCCAGATGATGGGACATGATTCGCGCTATGTGCCCGGCTGGGACTGCCACGGCCTGCCCATCGAATGGAAGATCGAGGAGGCGTATCGCGCCAAGGGTCTGGACAAGGACGCGGTGGATGTTGTCGATTTCCGCCAGGAATGCCGCCGCTTCGCCGAAGGCTGGATCGACGTGCAGCGCGAAGAGTTCAAGCGGCTGGGCATCACCGGCAAGTGGGATGACCCCTACCTGACCATGGACTACGACGCCGAGGCGGTGATCGCCGAGGAGTTCATGAAGCTGCTGATGAACGGTAGCCTCTATCAGGGCTCCAAGCCGGTGATGTGGTCCCCGGTGGAAAAGACCGCGCTTGCCGAGGCGGAAGTCGAGTATCACGACCACACCTCGCATCAGGTGTGGGTGACGTTCCCGGTGCTGCGCGCAGGCGCGACGCCGATGCCGCTGGACGATCCGGCAGATTTCGACGGCAGCGCGCAGCGTCTGCTTGCGGCGGATCTGGAAGGCGCGCAGGTCGTGATCTGGACAACCACGCCCTGGACAATACCGCAGAACCGCGCCGTCGCCTTCAACCCTGATATTGCCTATGGCCTTTACGAAGTCACCGGGCGGCCGGAGAATTCGAATGCGACCATCGGCATGCGCTACGTGATGGCCGACAGGCTGGCGTCGGAAGTCTTCACCGCCGCGCGTCTGGACGAGACCATGTACCGTCGCCTGCGTTCGGTGAGTGCGGAAGAGTTGGCCGGGCTGCTTCTGGAGCATCCGCTGCGCGGGGTGGAAGGTGCGGCGGAAGAATGGGATTTCGACGTCCCCATGCTGCCGGGTGAGCATGTGACCGACGAGGCGGGCACAGGTTTTGTCCATACCGCGCCCAGCCATGGCGACGACGACTATCAGATCGGCCTGAAGCACGGTCTGCCGATGACCTATAACGTGCTGGAGGACGGCAGCTACCGCGCCGATCTGCCGCTTTTCGGGGGCGAGGTGATCGTCAAGCCCAATGGCAAGGAGGGTGGCGCCAATGTGGCCGTCATCAAGCAACTGGCCTATGCGGGTGCACTGTTCGCCAAGGGCAAGATGCGCCACAGCTACCCGCATAGCTGGCGATCCAAGGCGCCGCTGATCTATCGCAACACCGCGCAGTGGTTCGCGGCGATCGACAAGCCGCTCGACGACGGCATGGGGGCGCATGGGGATACGATCCGGGACCGCGCGCTGGAATCCATCGACAAGCTGGTGCAATGGACGCCGCGCACCGGGCGCAACCGGCTGCATTCCATGATCGAGAACCGCCCCGACTGGGTGCTCTCGCGGCAGCGGGCGTGGGGCGTGCCGCTGACCTGTTTTGTGAAAAGGGGCGCGAAGCCCGATGACCCGGACTTCCTGCTGCGCGACCCGGAGGTCAACGCGAGGATCGTTGCCGCCTTCAAGGCCGAGGGCGCGGATGCATGGTATGTGGCAGGCTTCAAGGAACGGGTATTGAAAGACCTGCATGATCCGGAGGCCCATGATCAGGTTTTCGATATTCTGGACGTGTGGTTCGACAGCGGTTCCACCCATGCCTTCGTCCTGCGCGACCGCGCGGACGGCGCGGCGGACGGGATTGCGGACCTTTATCTGGAAGGCACCGACCAGCACCGTGGCTGGTTCCATTCCTCGATGCTGCAGGCCTGCGCGACCAAGGGGCGCGCGCCCTATCACGGGGTGCTGACCCACGGTTTCACGCTGGACGAAAAGGGCATGAAGATGTCCAAATCGCTCGGCAACACCGTGGCCCCGCAGGAAGTCATCGACCAGTATGGCGCCGATATCCTGCGGTTGTGGGTGGCGCAGTCGGATTACACCGCCGACCTGCGTATCGGCGACAAGATCATCAAGGGCGTGGCCGACAGCTACCGCCGGTTGCGCAACACCATGCGCTTCATGCTGGGCAACCTCGCCGGGTTCGAGGACGCCGAGCGCGTGGCGCCCGCCGAGATGCCGGAGCTGGAGCAATGGGTGCTGCACCGGCTGGCGGAACTGGACGCTCAGGTGCGCAAGGGCTACGCCGCCTACGACTTCCAGGGCGTGTTCCAGAAACTTTTCACTTTTGCGACCTCGGACCTGTCGGCGTTCTACTTCGACGTGCGCAAAGATGCACTTTACTGCGATTCAGCGGACAGCCTGCGGCGACGGGCGGCGCGCACGGTGCTGGACCTGCTGTTCCACCGGCTGACCACCTGGCTGGCGCCGCTGCTGGTCTTCACCATGGAGGATGTGTGGCTCTCGCGCTTCCCGGGGGATGAGTCCTCGGTCCATCTGCAGGATTTCCCGGAAACGCCCGCCGACTGGCTGAACGAACCGCTGGCGGCGAAATGGGCCGGCATCCGGCAGACCCGCCGCGTGGTCACCGCCGCGCTGGAGGTGCAGCGCCGGGACAAGGTGATCGGCGCCAGTCTGGAGGCCGCGCCGGTGGTGCATGTGCGCGATGGGGACGTGCTGGCCGCGCTGCGGACGGTGGATTTCGCCGACCTCTGCATCACCTCGGACATCGTGCTGACCGGCGATCCGCTGCCCGCCGAAGCCTTCCGCCTGCCCGAAGTGCAGGGCGTGGGCGTTGTCTTCGAACGCGCCGAGGGCGCCAAATGTCAGCGCTGCTGGAAGATCCTGCCCGATGTCGGCCAGCACGCGCATCCGGGCACCTGCGGGCGGTGCAGCGATGCGCTGGCACGGCGACATCGCCATGTGGCGCTTGAGGGCTGAGACGCAGGGGTTGATGCCGCGCGGCGAAATGATACATTCGCATGTGAGAATATCATGGCGGAGTATCGGATATGAAACTGCGGGTCCTGCAAGGGTTGATCATGGGCACGATGATGTCGGTGGTCATGTCCGGCATCATCACGGCAGTGAACACGGGCCTGGGGCCGGGCTATCCATTGC
This sequence comes from Paracoccaceae bacterium, assembly GCA_007121115.1. Lineage (GTDB taxonomy): Bacteria > Pseudomonadota > Alphaproteobacteria > Rhodobacterales > Rhodobacteraceae > Rhabdonatronobacter. The sequence goes on from SKMI01000318.1 coordinate 6,011, forward strand.
GATGGATAAACGCCTGGGCCGTGGCGTGGCTCATCGCGGTGCCGCTGGCCATGTTGGTCGGGCCGATAGCGCGGGGCTGGGCAGAAAAACTGGCCGCGCGCTGAACCCCCTGGCACCTGCAACCCCCGCTATGGTGACATTTCGGCGACACATGCAAGTAGTGCTTGCGTGCCGCGCGGCGGGTTGGCACCATAATTCGGCATATCAAAAGGGAGACCCGCTTGGGCATCAGCGCGCTGACCCCCCCGCCCGCGCCGGACGGCAGCACCGAAACCCGCCTGGAATTTGCCGACAACCGTCTGCTCATCGACCTGTGTGGCGAATTCGACCGGAACCTCACCCATCTGGAAAGTCAGCTTGGCGTGCAGATCGTGCGCCGGGGCAACCAGCTTGTGCTGATGGGGTCCGCCGACGTGCGCGCCGCCACGGCCGAGGTGCTGACCACGCTTTACGACATGCTGGGTCAGGGGCGCGCGGTGGAACCCGGTGACATCGATGCGCTGATCCGCATGGGCAGCCCGAGCGACAGCGGTGGCGGGCAGGAACAGCTGGAGATGTTCCGCACCGGGCGGCTGGAGATTCGCACCCGCAAGAAGGTCATCAGCCCCCGCACCAAGGCGCAGCAGGCCTATACCCGCGCGCTGCTGGAGCAGGAACTGAACTTCGGCATCGGGCCGGCGGGCACCGGCAAGACTTACATCGCCGTCGCCGTGGCCGTGCACATGTTCAGCGAAGGGCATGTGGACAAGATCATCCTGTCGCGCCCGGCGGTCGAGGCCGGGGAGCGGCTGGGCTTCCTGCCCGGCGACATGAAGGACAAGATCGACCCCTACATGCAGCCGCTCTATGACGCGCTGAACGATTTCCTGCCCGGCAAACAGTTGCAGAAACTGATGGAGGAGCGGCGGATCGAGATCGCGCCCCTGGCCTTCATGCGCGGGCGGACGCTGTCCAACGCCTTCGTGGTGCTGGACGAGGCGCAGAACGCCACCGAGATGCAGATGAAGATGTTCCTGACCCGGCTGGGCGAAGGCTCGCGCATGGCGGTCACCGGCGACCGCAGCCAGGTGGACCTGCCGCGCGGGGTGCAGTCCGGGCTGCGGGCGGCGGAGCGGATTCTGGACGGCGTCGAAGGGATCAGCTTCAGCTATTTCACCGCCGCTGATGTGGTCCGTCACCCGCTGGTGGCGCGGATCATCAACGCCTACGAGCGCGACGAGGAGCGCGGTGTCTGAAACCCCGCCGCTGGTGGATGTGGTGATCGCCGACCCGCGCTGGGCGGCGCTGGACCTTTCTGCACTGGCCGAGCGGGCGGCGCGGGCCGCGTTGGCGCACCTTGGCCATGACGCGGGCGCGTTCGAGCTTTGCGTGCTGGGCTGCGACGACGCCCGCATCGCCGCGCTGAACGCCGATTTCAGGGGCAAGCCCGCGCCGACGAACGTGCTGAGCTGGCCCGCCGTCGATCTGGGCGCCGATACGGACGGTGCCCCCCCGGCGCCACCCCACCGTGGCACGCCCGCAGACCCCGAATCGCTGGGCGACATTGCCATTGCTTATGACACCTGCATGGCCGAGGCGCGCGCGCAGGGCATCGCGCCCGTGGACCATGTGACGCACCTGCTGGTCCATGGGGTGCTGCACCTGCTGGGATATGATCATATCCGTGACAAAGATGCCGCGTTGATGGAAAATACCGAAGCCGAGATACTTGCCAGCCTGGGGGTGGCGAACCCATATGACGCCGGGGCAGAGCACCCGGATTAGCAACGGAAAGGGCCGATGGGCGATACAACAGGCGGATCTACCGCGGCGCGTGGCGCGCTGGATGATCCGCGGGACAATGAGCAGCGCAGCTTCTTCGGACGGCTTTTCGGCGCGCTCACTCCCGAAGACGAGGAAGCCGCCGCCGCAATCGGCGCCGAGCTTCAGGGCACACTTCCCGGCATTGCCAACCTGCGCAAGCTGCGGGTCGAGGACGTGGCCATCCCCAAGGCCGAAATCGCGGCGGTGCCGCTGGATGTGGCGCGTGACGAACTGGTGCGCGTGTTCCGCGACAGCGGGTTCTCGCGTCTGCCGGTCTATGTGGACACGCTGGACCGGCCGCTGGGGATGTTGCACCTGAAGGACCTGGCGCTGACCTACGGGTTCAACGGCAACAGTCATGATATCGATCTGGAGCCGCTGCTGCGCCCGGTGCTGTTCGTACCGGCGTCGATGCCCCTGGCGGTGCTGCTGCAGAAGATGCAGTCCGAACGCCGCCACATGGCGTTGGTGATCGACGAATTCGGTGGTGTGGACGGGTTGGTGACCATCGAGGACCTGGTCGAACAGGTGGTGGGCGAGATCGAGGACGAGCACGACACCGACGACGAAGACCTGTTCCGCCTGGAACGCCCCGGCGTCTGGCTGGCCGAGGCGCGCACGCCGCTGGAAGAATTCGAGGCCGAGATCGGTCAGCAACTGGCCGACCCCGAAGAGAACGAAGAGGTGGACACACTCGGCGGGCTGGTCTTCATGCTGGCCGAGCGGGTGCCCGCACGGGCCGAGGTGATCGAACACCCCGATGGCGTGTCCTTCGAGGTGCTGGACGCCGACCCCCGCCGGATCAAGCGGTTGCGCGTGCGTCTGCCTGCGGCGCAGGCCGGCTGAGGCGTGGCGTCGCGCTGGCGCCGCGCACGGCTCGCGTTTTGGGCTGCGCTTCGGATGGGGCTGCCCTTTGCGCTGACGGGCGGGGTCATGGCCACGGGGCAGGCGCCGCTGGGCTGGTGGTGGGCCACGCTGGCCGGGTTCGCCGCGCTGTTATGGCTGCTGCCTGCGGGCGGCGCACCGCGCGTGCTGGCGGGGCGCATGTTCGCCGCCGGTTGCGGGTATTTCGCGCTGGCGCTGGGCTGGATCGTGCATCCTTTCATGGTGGAGCCGTATATCTACGGCTGGATGGCCCCATTCGGGCTGGCGGCTTTGGCGGGCGGCATGGCGCTGTTCTGGGGGCTGGCGGGATGGGGTGCGGGCTGGCTTGCGGCGGGTCGGGCGCAGGCACTCCCGCTGGCGGTGGCGCTGGTGGGGGCCGAGGCGCTGCGCGGCTGGCTGTTCGGCGGCTTCCCCTGGGCGCTGGCGGGGCATGTCTGGATCGGCACGCCGGTGGCACAACTGGCCGCCGTGACCGGGGCGCTGGGGCTGAGCCTGCTGACGCTGGCAGCGCCCGCGGTGGTCTGGCTGGCTGCGCGCCCGCTGCCCCGGTTGGCGCTGGGCGCGGGGGCGGTGGCGGTGCTGGCCGGGGTCTGGCTTTGGGGGGCGGCGCGTGAAGCCGCGCCGCTGCCTGACCCGCAGATCGACCTGAACCTGCGGCTGGTGCAGGTGAACGCGCCGCAGCATCTGAAGTGGCACCCCGATTACCGCTGGGGGTTCTTCGACCGGCATCTGGCCCTGACCGAGGCGCTGCCCGAGCCGGGCACCCCGTCCCCCGATCTGGTGATCTGGTCGGAAACGTCGGTTCCGTTCCTGCTGGAAAACCCCGGTGCCGGGCTGGAGGCGATTGCCGCCGCGGGCGGCGACGCGCATGTGGCGCTGGGCATCCAGCGGCTGGAGGAGGGCGGTTACTTCAACTCGATCGCCCTGCTGGACCCCGTAGGCGCGCCCGCGCAGGTCTACGACAAGCACCATCTGGTGCCCTTCGGCGAATACGTGCCGCTGGCCGAGGCGCTCTTGGGGCGCGGCTATCGGGGGTTCGCCTCGCAGATGCTCGATGGCTACAGCGCTGGGCCGGGGCCGGTGGTCCAGGACTGGGGTCGCTTTGGCACCGTGCTGCCGACGATCTGCTATGAATCCATCTTTGCCCGACATCACCGGGTCAGCCCGCGCGCCGACTGGGTATTACAGGTCACGAACGATGCCTGGTTCGGCAACTGGTCCGGGCCGCGCCAGCACTTGGCGCAGGCGCGGCTGCGGGCGATCGAGACCGGGTTGCCACTGGTGCGGGCGGCGAACACCGGGATTTCGGCGGTGATCGACGCGCGCGGGGGCATTGCGGCGTCACTGGGGCTGAACGAGGCAGGCGTGGTGGATGCGCCCCTGCCGGGCGCGCTGCCCGCGCCGCTATACGCCCGCACCGGCGATGGGCCGATGCTGGCGCTGCTGGCCTTGCTGGCGGTGGGCCTGGGGGTGTCGGGGCGGAGGTGCCGGAC
>SKMI01000026.1 GCA_007121115.1 Paracoccaceae bacterium
CGCGCCAGCGGGCGCAGCGCCCTCGGGGCGTGCAAGGGTGGGTGGGTGGGCGCGGCCCGAGGGCGCTTCCAGCGGCAGCCCTCAGCGCGGGGTCAGGCGGGTGATGCCCACCGCGCCGCCGCGCGCAAGGTCCGGGTCCAGCGACATGGGGATGTATTCGCCCCGCCGCCACAGATCGCCCAGATCATCGTAATGGCGGCTGAGCGGGTGCCCGGACTGCCCGGTGGAGATGATGAACACCGAACTGTCCGGGTCGGCGAAGTCATAGACCCCGCGAAAGGCCGCACCATGGACATTGGCAAAGGGCTCCGGCTCCTCGCCCGAGGTCTGGCCGCGCATCAGCGTGTGATCGCCGCCGCTGGTGGACTGCCGGATGTTGACGAAGAAGCCCAGCCCCGCCACCTCGCCCAGCACGGAATGGCGGTGCGTCGCGGTATGCGCATCGCCCCAGCGCCAGCTTTCCGGGTTCGGCCCGTAGCGTTCCGACAGCCAGACCAGCGCGCCATCCAGCGCCATCTGCGCGATCTCGGTGCAGCTTTCGCGCTGCGAGGACTGGATGATGTTGCACCATTCCGACGCCCCGTCGGTGTCCGAGAACACGCGTTCGATGAACACCGGCTCCAGCTGGGTGAAGCTGGCGGCCATCGGCCCCAGCCGGTCGCGGATCAGCCGGTACTGCAATTCGCGCATCCAGGCGGCATAGATCAGGGGTTCGGGCAGATGCTCGTTCATCTCGCCGTTCCAGTCGGCCAGCAGGTTCAGCGCCTGCTGGCGCAGATGCGCGCGGGTGCCGGTTGGCGCGGCCTCGCCGGAAAACCACAGATCGGCGGCGACCAGCGGCAGCAGCGTGCGCGCGGCCTGGCTGACGGTATCGAGCTGCGCCTCGATGAAACTGTCGCGGGTGTGAACCTCGCGCATGCCCATCAGCCGCAGCCAGCGGTTGATCCGCTGCGTGTCGCCCCAGTCGTGGCTGACATGCATTGGGAACGGGCGGTCCAGAGTCTTGTTGTTGGTGTTGCCCAGAATGCCGCTCTGGGGGTCCACGAAGCGCGGGTTGGCGCTGTAAGGCAGCGTGCCGCGCCAGCGATTTTCGGCCACCCAGCCCGCCGACGGCATCCGCCCCTGAGTGCGGTGCCCGGCATCGCGCCGGGGCATCCGGCCCACGGTCTGGAGCGCGATCCGTTCCTGATCGGCCAGGATCAGGTTCTGTGCCGGGGCGACCACCTGCTCGCCCGAGGCGATGGCTTCGTCGATGTCCTGCGCGCGCATCAGCCGGATCGCGGCGGTCATCGAGGTATTTTCTTCGGTCAGCATGGTCCAGGCGACGCTGGCCACATGCCCGGGCGGCGTGACGGTGCCAAGCTGGTAATGCGCGCCGGGCAGCACGGGGCCGTTGTCGGTCCAGCGCAGGGTCAGGGTCATCGGCTCGGCATCCTTGACCCGGATGATCGAGCGCCGGGTCTCGAACGCGGCCCAGCCATCGGGGGTGCGGTAGCGCTGCGAGTCCTCGGGGTCCAGCTGTTCGATATAGACGTCGATATCGTCCATGTAGGCGGTGGTCAGGCCCCAGCCGTGCCGCTCGCTCCGGCCCAGGAGCACCGCCGGGATGCCCGGGATTGTGGCGCCGATCACCCCGCCCGTGGATAGCTCCAGCCGTGCCAGATACATGGCCGAGGGCGCGGTCAGTTCCAGATGCGGGTCGCTGGCCAGCAGCGTGCCCCCCGCCGCCGACCGGCCTGGCGCGGCGGCAAAGGCGTTCGAGGCCCCGGCCATGCCGACCTCGCGGATGGGCGACAGGGGATCGCCGGCGAAGCGCAGGGTGCTGGGGTCGGGGGCGATGCCGGGGAACAGGCTGGCGTAATCGGGCAGGGTGGCGACGCCGCTGCCGGGCGCGTCGGGGAGGATATCGCGCAGCCGCTCCGGTTCGACCAGAAGCGAAACGCGGGCGCGCTGCACCTCGCGCTGGATCTGGTCCGAAAGCTGCACCGCCATGATCTTCAGGATGGCGATGCTGTCGGCGGGCTGCCAGAGCGCCAGTTCGCCGGGAAACAGGAAGAATTCGGGCGCGCCGCGCCCGCGCGCGCCCTCGTTCACCGACCGCACCCAGGCGTTGATCCCGCGCGCATAGGCTTCAAGCGCCTCGCGGGTGTCGGCGTCCTGATGCGCCACGGCGCGCTGCGCCAGCCCGTAGATGTCCAGCCTGCGCATCAACTCGTCGGTGCGCAGGGTGCGGGAACCGAAGACCTCGGACAGCCGCCCCTGAGCCGTGCGGCGCAACAGCATCATCTGCCACAGCCGGTCCTGCGCATGGACATAACCGAGGCCGAAGAACACGTCGGCATCGCTTTCGCCGAAGACATGCGGCACATTATGGGTGTTGCGCACGATCTCCAGCGGCGCCGCCAGCCCGGGCACATCCGCGTTGGAGTCATAGGCGGGCAGCGAGCGGGACAGGAAGAAGTAGGACAGCGCTGCGGCCAGCGCGATCACCGCCACAAGGCCGGTGAAAAGGCGCAGGAGCCATCGGAAGAAGGTGAACATCGCGGCCAGTTCCTCGCGGGTCCGGTTGGTGGTTGACGCTGGCGGGGTGCTGGTTTCGTATGCGCCCCGGAGCGAAAGCGCAATCAAAGCCGCAG
>SKMI01000047.1 GCA_007121115.1 Paracoccaceae bacterium
GTCCGGCGGGGCTCGCGCCGCAGGACGACGCCCAGCTTCCCCAGACCGCGCCCGCATCCGCCGACACGCCCGAGACGGATGTCGCGCAAGCCGCCGCGCCCGCCGCCCCCGCGCCGGGCGCGGTTGTCGATCCGGTCATCGATACGGGGGCCGAGATGGCCGCCGAAGCATCAGATGATACGGCCCAGGCGTCGCGCGAAGCGCAAGCCCGGGACGAGGGCATGGCGCTCTTCACCGAAGCCGACCCGGTGCTGGCCGCCCTGCGCCCGCAGGCCCGGCCCGGCGCGCCAGACGCGCCCGCAGAGCCCGCTGCCGCTGCGCCCGACATGGGCACGGAGGCGGCGCAGGACGCCGAAACAGCCGTGGCAGCCGCGGCATCGGCGCTCACTCCCGCTGGCTCCGACGGCGAAACCGGCCCGCACAACGAAGCCGAGGCCGCAGCACGCGCGCAGGGGCTGGCCCTGTTCACCGTGGCCGACCCCGAACTTGCTGTTGCGCGCCCGGAATCGCGCCCCGAAACCGTGCTGGCCGCCGCCGTGGCGGATGCAACCCCGGCCACCCCGGCAGAGCCGGATGCGGCGGAAGCCGAAATGGCGGAAGCCGTGGCGGCGCCCGAGACCAACCCCGAGATCACCGCCAGCCCGGGCGGGCTGGTGCTGGCCGCGCTGCGCCCTGCCGCGCGCCCCGAGTCGCTGATTGCCCGCCCCGCCGACGAGACACCCGCCGACGCGGCCCCCGAAGTGACCAGCGACAGCCCCTACGCCGTCGCCCAGTCGTTGCGGCCCAGCCAGCGCCCGGGCGATTTCTCGCGCCGGGTGCAGCAGACCATGGCCGCCGTCCAGCAGCGCCAGGAACGGGCACCCGCGGCGCAGGTGCAGCAGGCATCGGCGCCCGCGCGCTCGGCCACACCGCAGATCCCGACATCAGCGTCGGTCGCGCGCGAGGCCACGCAGACCCGCGCCATCAACCTGCGCCAGCTCAACCTGCTGGGCACCTTCGGCACCCGTTCCAACCGCACCGCGCTGGTGCGCCAGTCCAACGGGCGGGTGCAGCAGGTGCGCGTCGGCGACCGGCTTAACCGCGGCCAGGTCACCGCCATCGGCGACGGCGAGCTGACCTATGTGCGCAGCGGCCGCACGCACCGCCTGCGCGTGGGCGAGCGCAGTTGAGCGCCCGGCAGGGCCATCCACCCCCAACCACAGGCAAGACCGAAATGCAGGAACGACATGTGCACCCGCTGGTGAAATACGGGCTGGAACTGGGCCCGGTGCTGGCGTTCTTCGTCGCCTATATCTCGCTGCGCGACGCGCGCTTCACCGTCGGCGGCACCGAATACGAGGCTTTCATCCTGATCACCGCCGCCTTCATCCCGCTGATGGCGGCCTGCATGGGGGCGCTGTGGCTGCTCTCGGGTCGGCTGAGCCGGATGCAGCTGGTGACGCTGATCATGGTGGTGGTCTTCGGCGGGCTGACCGTCTGGCTCAATGACGAACGCTTCTTCATGATGAAGCCGACGGTCGTCTACGCGCTCTTCGCCGCCGTCCTCGGGCTGGGGCTCTGGCGGGGCGAGTCCTGGCTGCAGGTGGTGATGGAGGGGATGATCCCGCTCCAGCGCGAAGGCTGGATGGTGCTGACCCGGCGGCTGGCGGTGTTCTTCCTGATACTGGCCGCATCGAACGAGACCGTCTGGCGGCTGATGTCCACCGATGCCTGGGTGACCTTCCGGACCTTTGTGCTGCCCACGGCCTTCATCGCCTTCTTCATCAGCCAGCACAAACTGTTCGAGCGTTACAGCATCGACGAAGCGGACTGAGACCTGTTCGGCACGTCCGATCCGGGACTCGGCAGCAACGGGACCGGGCAGGCCCAACAGGCCTGCCCGCCCAACGTCCCATTCCGCGCGCATCGGCGGCGACGTGCACATGCGTGAAAGGGCCGGCCCCGAGCCTTTCGACTCACCCCTGCCCGGCGCGGCGCTGCCGCAACCGGGCCAGTTCCGCCCCCGCGGCGGAGAACACGCCGGCGAGCGCCACCAGATCAGCGTCCCCGCCATCGGACCTCTGCGCGCGCTTTGCCGCCACCCGGGCCACGGTCAGCATCGGAAAGGTCACCAGCGACACCTCCCACAGGTCCAGTTCCAGAAGCCGCCGTCCCCCCGCCGGGTCGGGTGCAGCGCGCAGGGTCCGATAGCCGATGGACAGCCCGTCCAGCGCCCCGGCGGCGATCAGCGCCGCCGCTTCGCGGGCGCGGGCGACATCCGGCAACAGCCGACCCTTCACCCGCAGTCCGCGCGCATCCTCGACCACCTCGTCCCAGACCCCGATGGGTTGCGCCGGGTCATGCTGCCAGAGCATCCGCACCCGACCGCCCCCCGCCGCCAGCCGCTTCAGCGCCCCGGCATAGGCGCCGGGCATCACCGTATCGCCGCCCCGGTCGCGCTGGTTGAACAGGCTCGCATAGCCCTCGACCCGCGCGCCGCCGATCAGCGCCAGCGCCGGTCCCGGCGCCGTGCCCCCACCCACACAATCCTTGTGTTCCAGTTCGATCCGCTTTTCCATCGCCTCGGTCCCTTTCACCAAATCTCTGCCACCAGCCGCCGCCTTGCCCGCGCCGCCTTGCCCA
>SKMI01000211.1 GCA_007121115.1 Paracoccaceae bacterium
CTGAGCGCACACCGAAGCTTTGCGGCGGGCGGCTCTTGCAGGGCCGCCCGCTGGCGTTTGCGGCCTTGCGCAGGGGTGCAAAGCCCAAGTCCGTGCCGGTCAGCCCGGAAAGCCGGGCGCGGCCCGCACTGCGCCGGTGACCAGCCCGCGGCGGTTTCGGACCGGGCCGCCCAGTCGGGCCTGTGCTGCCGGATGGGCCGGGTCCAGAACGCCCCCCCGGATCAGCAGCGCGGTGATCGCGGCCTCGGAGGCGCGGGTGCCGCCGTCGACGATCTTGAGCGCCATGCCCAGCCGCGCGGCGGGCAGGATGGCGACGAACACCGCCTCGGCCCCGGTCTTGATGGCCGCCCGTCCGTTCATGGCGCGCATGAGTTCAGTGCAGGCGCGGCCCTCGCCCGCCACCATATCCGGGTGCGAGGCCATGGCCGTGCGCAACCGGGTCATGGCGTGGGCGCGAGCGTCGCCTTCGCCCGCCGCCGCGAATGCCGCCATGGCGCGGGCCAGCCCTGTAACCGTGCTGGCGAAGTTGGGCGCCGAGCAACCGTCGATGGCGTGGCCGGGCACAGGTTCGCCGGTCACCTCCTCGAACGCCGCGCGGACGGCGGTCTGCACCGGGTGGTCCGGGTCCACGTACTCCGCCCCACCGCCGAGCCGCTGGCCCAGCATCAGGAACCCCGCGTGCTTGCCCGAGCAGTTGTTGTGCAACTGGCAGGGCTGTGCCCCGGCGCGGATCAGGTCATCGCGGGCGCCCGTGTCGTAGGGTTCATGCGCGCCGCAGCGCAGATCCCCTTCGGACAGGTCCATCTCCGCCAGCCAGCGCGCAACCGTGTCCACATGCGCCGCCGCGCCCTGATGGGACGCGCAGGCCAAGGCCAGCCGCCGCGCATCCAGCCCTGCCCCCGCGCCGCTTTCAAGCAGCGGCAACGCCTGGATCATCTTGGCCGCCGAGCGCGGATAGATCACGGCGTCGGGGTTGCCCCAGGCATCGACCACCGCGCCGGACGCATCGCAGATCACTGCATGGCCCGCGTGCAGGCTTTCGACCCGGTCGCCGCGCCAGATCTCCACCATCGGAACCGCGCCGTTGCCCACCGACCGCGCGTCCGGGGCGCGCCGATTTCCGCCTGTCATGCCAATCTCCTGCTCACGGCTGCGCGATTTTCCGGCCAAGACCCTTTCGCAATCCGACCGCTTCGCGCTATGAAACGCAGGTAGATCACGGTCCCTTGCGCTGCACAAGCCGTCGCCAGTACGGGCCGCAGCGCGACGCGCATGAGTTTTCTGGAGGCTCTGAGGCAGATGAAGGCACAGACATTCGCGGCAGCCACCGTCCTGGCGCTGGCAGCGAGCACCCCGGCGCTGGCAGAGGAGTCCACCAACCGGGTGGCGGCGGAAACCGCATGGAGCGTGTTTGTCGAGGATGATCCGCGCGAATGCTGGGCGGTCTCGGCCCCGCGCGAAACGGTGAACACCCGCGGCGGGCAGCCCGCGAACGTACGGCGCGGCGATATCCTGCTGTTCACCACCTATCGCGGCGGCGAGGAAGCGGGCGAGGTGTCGTTCACCGGCGGCTACCCGTTCGACCCGGAGCGGCCCGTGGGGCTGACCGTCGGCAGCAACGAGTTCCAGTTGTTCGTGGACGGGCAATGGGCCTGGGCCGGATCGCCCGAGGATGACGCGCAGATCATGGCCGCCATGCGCGCGGGCGCCGAGGCGGTGCTGACCGCGCGCTCCTCGCGCGGGACGGACACGCGGGATACGTTCTCGCTCTTTGGCTATACGGCGGCGACCGAGGAAGCCCAGCGCCGCTGCGCCGACTGACGCGCCCTCACCGCGCGAGGGAACCACCACGCCGGGCTTGGTTGCCCGGCGTTTGTTGTTATATGAGGGCGAAGGTCTTTTCTGCCTTACGGAGTCCACCGCAATGTCTGCCACCGCGCCCATCACCCAGGATGTGCTGACCATCCGGCGCACGCCACAGACGGGCAAGCGCAACCTGATCGGCCTGACACGGCCGCAACTCGCCGAAGCGCTGCGCGCAATCGGCACGCCCGAGCGGCAGGTGAAGATGCGCGTGGGCCAGGTCTGGCAATGGCTCTATCACTGGGGCGTGCGCGACTTCGCCGCCATGACGAACCTGGCCAAGGATTACCGCGCGACGCTCGACGAGCATTTCACCATCGCCCTGCCCGAGGTTGTCAGCCGCCAGATCAGCGACGATGGCACGCGCAAGTATCTGCTGCGGATCGCCGGGGGACACGAGGTCGAAACCGTCTACATCCCCGAGGAAAGCCGCGGCACGCTTTGCGTTTCCAGCCAGGTGGGGTGCACGCTGACCTGCTCCTTCTGCCACACCGGCACGCAGAAGCTGGTGCGCAATCTGGAGCCGTCCGAGATTGTGGGTCAGCTGATGGTGGCGCGCGACGATCTGGGCGAATGGCCGGTGCCCGGCGCGCCCAAGGACGAGACCCGGCTGGTCAGCAATCTGGTGCTGATGGGCATGGGCGAGCCGCTCTACAATTTCGAGAATGTCCGCGACGCGATGCAGGTGGTGATGGATGGCGAGGGGCTGACGCTGTCCCGGCGCCGGATCACGCTGTCGACCAGCGGCGTGGTCCCCGA
>SKMI01000182.1 GCA_007121115.1 Paracoccaceae bacterium
CCCGCCGCCTGCCCCACCGCCATGGCGCGCGCCAGATGCGCGTGCCACTCGGCGCGGTCCGGGGGCGTGTCTTCGCCCGCGCCCCCTTTCGTGCCGCTTTCGGGGCGCAGGTCGCGGCGCAGCGCGCGCTCCTGCGCTGCGCGCCGGGCGGCCTCGCCGCCCGATTGCGCCAGTCGGTGGTAGAGCCGTTCGCAATCCCATTCGGCCAGCGCGGCGGTGGGGTCTGTTTGCCCGTCCAGCAGGTCGGAGAGCGTGAGCGCCGGGCGCGGCAGGGCGTGGCCCGCCGACAGGATCGCCTGGTTGACCAGCGCGTCGGTGGCGATCTGCCAAAGCTGGGGGTCGAAGCGGTCACCCAGCCGCAGGTCCATTTCCGCCATGCGCGCGGAGTGGCCCAGCGCCACGTGCAGCACGTGGTGGCCTGCGAGGCCGATCTGTTCGTGCAGGGGCAGGGCGTCGAAGGCGGGGCCGTAGCGGATGTCCTGGCCTTCGGTCTCGGCCGGGTCGTCGAGCGTGTCATCGTCGCGGTGGCGGCACCAGAGCGACAGCGCGGCAAGCGCCGGGTCCGCCTCGGTCAGCGCCTGGAGCGCGGGGCTTGCGCGGCGCGAATGGCGGGTCATTCCAGCCCCGCCGCGCCGCGCTCCTGTGCATAGGCGGCATAGGCGGGAGAGTTCAGGAACGCGTCCTGCCAGCCGTTGTCCAGCGCCTTGCGGATCAGGAGTTCGAACCCGTGGGTGCAGAGTTCCGCCAGTGGCATGGCGTCGAAAGGCGCGCCGCGCGCGGTGCCGAGTGTGCGGATTTCGGCCATGATCTCGATGATCGGGGGGAGGGTCGCGGCCTCGGCCCGGGTGACGAGCGCGTAGACCAGCGCCGAAAGCCCGTGCATCGACGCCGGGTAGAGCGCCAGGCGGTCGCGGGCGGAGGCGTCGAGCATGGCGTCCAGTTGCACGGTGGCGGCGATGTCTTCGGCGATGATCTGGAATTCGGCGGCCACGGCCTCGCCCAGAACGCCCGCGATGGCGGTGTTGCGCACGCGCCGGTCGGGGATGGCGCGCATCAGCGCCGAGACGCGGGCCCAGGAGCGGGGCGTACAGGCGATGACGTCGCCCCGCCGCAGACCGGTCTCGATGGTGTCCAGGAGGTCCGGCCGCGTGCGGACGAAGGCGATCACCGCCGGATCCAGCCCCTGCGGCACGGCATAGCCCGAAAGCCAGTCATCGGCGGCGGACGTGACGTTCAGGTGGATCAGCCGGTCGCTGAGCGCGGTGCCGATCTCATGCGCGATGGCGCCGTCCTCGACCGTGTTGCCGGCGGCGACAACGAAGCAGCTGTCGGGCAGCTTATGCGGGCCCACGCGGCGCTCCTGCAAGAGGCCGTAGACGGTGGGTTGCAGGAGCGGCGAGGCGGCGGTCAACTCGTCCAGGAAGAGGACCGAGGGCTGGGTGGGGTCGTCGGGCAGGTCCTCGGGGCGGAACCAGACGGTGCGGCGGCTCTCCATGTCGAAGAAGGGCAGGCCGCGCAGGTCCTGCGGTTCGATCGTGGTCAGGCGCAGGTCGAAGAGCCGCGCGCCGATGCGGGTCGCCAGCGTCTGCACCACCTCGGTCTTGCCGATGCCGGGGCGGCCGTGGAGCATCCAGCTTGCCAGCAGCCGCCCCTCGGCCTGCGCCTGCCAGCCCGCTTCAAGCGCGGCCAGCGCCTGACCGGCGGGGATGGGCGGGGCATTGATCATGGGGGCGATCCGGTGCTGTAGGTCATGGTCACGAAATCGGGCGCGGGCCGGGTTTGGCAAGCGGAAACTGGCGAGGCGCCTTGGCGCCGGTGGGGCAGAAGCGCCCGCTCAGGGGTCGCCCACCCACCCTCCCTGACCCCTTCGCGGGCGCCGGGCGGTGCCTGCCTCGGCTTCGGGCGCTGACGCCTCCGGGGTCAAGGGGCAGTCAGCCGGAGTAACCGCCGGTCTGATACCAGCGCCAGTGGTCGGCGATCATGCACTTGAGCGCGGAGCGTTGCGGCACCCAGCCCAGTTCCTGCGCCGCGCGTGCGCTGCCCGAGACCAGAGACGCCGCATCGCCGGGCCGGCGGGGGCCGATCTCGTGCGGGACCTTGCGTCCGGTGCCCGCGCGGCCCTGGGCAATGACCTCGGCCACGGAAAAGCCGACCCCGGTGCCGAGGTTGAACACCCGGCTGCCGCGCCCCGCGCGCAGCCAGTCGAGCCCGCGCAGATGCGCGTCGACCAGGTCCATGACATGGACGTAGTCGCGCACGCAGGTGCCGTCAGGGGTGGGGTAGTCGGTGCCGTGGACCGTGAGTGCGCGGCGCTTGCCCGCTGCCGCTTCGACCATCACCGGGATCAGGTGGGTTTCGGGCTGATGCCATTCGCCGATCTCGGCCTCGGGGTCGGCGCCGGCGACGTTGAAGTAGCGGAAGGTCACCGCGTTCAGCCCGTCGCTGGCGCCGAAATCCCGCAGCATCGCCTCGACCGCGAGTTTCGAGGCGCCATAGGCATTGATCGGGCGTTGCGGGCTGGACTCGTCCAGCACCACGCCATCCTGATCGCCATAGGTCGCGCAGGTCGAGGAAAACACCATGTCGCGGCAGCCTGCGGCCAGCATCGCCTCAATCAGGGTGAGCGAGCCCATGACATTGTTGCGCCAATAGAGGCCGGGGTTGCGCGTGGCCTCCCCCACCTGGCTGAGCGCGCCGAAATGCATCACCGCGACGGGCTGGAACTCGGCAAAGGCGGCATCGAGCGCGGCGCGGTCCATGAGATCGGCCTGCACCAGTGGGCCGAAGCGCACCGCCCGGGCCCAGCCGGTGGACAGGTTGTCGAAGGCGACGGGCTGATACCCGGCCTGCGCCAGAAGCTTGCAGGCGTGCGAACCGATGTAGCCTGCGCCGCCGGTGACAAGAATACTGTCCATGATGTTCCAATCGGTCTTGTCCTTCGGGGCATAGGATGGCTGATCCGCACGGTCAATGCCCGCGCCGGGGCGCCCCGGCAACGCGCCGCCGCTCTGGCCACATCGCGTCCGGGCACCGCGGCGACGGCTGCAGTTGAAGCGCCGTCGGAATGGTGCCAAAACAGCGCGAGACGCGCATTGCAGCCCTTTCCGGGCCGTTCTGCGTCCAATGGAGTATTGAACCGCATGACATCCACGACACCATTTCGCATCCGCAAGGCCGTATTCCCCGTTGCCGGGCTGGGCACGCGATTTCTGCCTGCGACCAAGGCGATGCCGAAGGAATTGCTGCCGATCATCGACAAGCCGATCATCCAGTATGCGGTCGAGGAGGCCGTGGCAGCGGGCATTACCGATCTGATCTTCGTCACTGGCCGCACCAAGCGCGCGATCGAGGATCATTTCGACGCCAACCCCGAACTGGAGCGCGCCCTGCGCGAGAAGGGCAAGGATGATGTCGCCGACATGGTGCGCAATATCGTCCCCGAGGGCGTGCGCTGCATCTTCCTGCGCCAGCCCGAGGCGCTGGGGCTGGGCCATGCGGTACTCTGCGCCGAGCCGGCGGTGGGGCGCGAGCCCTTTGCGGTGCTGCTGGCCGATGACGTGATGCGCGGCGATCTGCCGACGAAATGCCTTGTCCGCGCCTATGCCGAAGCGCCGGGCACGATCCTGAGCGTCATGGAGGTCGCGGCCGAGGAGGCGCAGAAATACGGCATCGTCCAGCCGGATGCCGATGACGGGGTGGCAGGTCTGGTGGAAAAGCCCGCGCCGGGGACCGAACCGTCGCGTCTGGCCTCGATCGGTCGCTATGTGCTGGAGCCCGAGATCTTCGATCTTCTGCACGCGCAGCCGCCGGGGCACGGCGACGAAATCCAGCTGGCCGATGCGATCAACACCCGCGCCGCGCAAGGGCATGTGCGGGCCGTCACGCTGAAGGGCCAGCGCTACGATTGCGGCTCCAAGATGGGATATCTGGAGGCGGTGGTCGATTTCGCGCTGGAGCATCCGGAATATGCCGGGCGGTTCGCGGATTACATCGCGTCGAAGTCGGGCGGTATGCCGGGGTGAGCCGCGCGCTCTGATCAGCAGCGAGATTCGCGCTGGGCCGCGATCTGCGCTTCCTTGGCGCTTCGCGATCAGGTTGACGCTTGGGCGGTGGGTAGCGCGCCGACCGGATTGTCCGTGCCCTTTCTGGCGGAGAGGCGAGCCTGACGGCTCGCCGCCTTCGGCGAGGGTATTTGGGGCAAGATGAAATCGAGGGGCAGCGGGTCGGGCGCGCCGCGCGACGCGCAAGGCGCGCCGGGCGGGGCAGGTTTCCGGCGGCGTTCCCGAGTCTCGTGGCCCTGCGCGGCGTCAGGCGCTGGCGCGGGCCTGGCGCTTGCGTTCGTGGGGGTCGAGGAAACGCTTGCGCAGGCGGATGGCTTTGGGCGTGACCTCGACCAGTTCGTCATCGTCGATATAGGCGATCGCCTGTTCCAGCGACATGATCGTCGGCGGGGTCAGCTTGACCGCATCATCCGAGCCCGAGGCGCGCACGTTGGTCAGCTTCTTGCCCTTCAGCGGGTTCACTTCCAGATCGTTGTCGCGCGAGTGCTCGCCGATGATCATGCCCTGATAGACCGGGTCCTGCGGGTTGATGAACATCCGCCCGCGCTCTTCCAGGTTCCACAGCGCATAGGCGACCGCCGTGCCGTCCTCCATGGAAATCAGCACGCCCTGGCGGCGCCCCGGGATCGTGCCCTTGTAGGGCGCCCATTCGTGGAAGACGCGGTTCAGCACCCCGGTGCCGCGCGTGTCGGTCAGGAATTCGCCGTGATAGCCGATCAGCCCGCGCGAGGGGACATGCGCGACGATCCGCGTCTTGCCCGCGCCCGCCGGTTTCATCTCGACCAGATCACCGCGGCGCGGGCCGGTCAGTTTCTCGATCACCGCGCCGGTGAATTCGTCATCCACGTCGATGGTGACTTCCTCGACCGGTTCCAGCTTCTGGCCGCCCTCGTCCCGGGTCAGCACGCGCGGGCGCGAGATCGACAGCTCGAAGCCTTCGCGGCGCATGTTCTCGATCAAGACGCCCATCTGCAACTCGCCGCGACCGGCCACGTCGAAGGCCTCGCCCCCCGGGGTGTCGGTGACGCGGATGGCGACGTTCATCTCGGCCTCGCGCAACAGGCGCTCGCGGATCACGCGGCTTTGCACCTTGGAGCCGTCACGCCCCGCCAGCGGCGAATCGTTGATGCCGAAGGTGACGCTGATGGTCGGCGGGTCGATGGGCTGCGCGGGCAGGGCCATGTCCAGCGACGGATCGCAGAGCGTGTCGGCCACGGTAGCCCTGGCCATGCCGGCGAGGGTCACGATATCCCCGGCCTCGGCCAGGTCGATCGGCGCCTGCGCCAGCCCGCGGAAGGCCAGCACCTTGGTCACGCGGAACTGTTCGATCCGGGCGCCGTCGCGCGACAGCGCTTTCAGCGTGTCGCCCGCTTTCAGCGTGCCCGATTCGACACGGCCCGTGAGAATGCGGCCCAGATAGGGGTCGGCCGAGAGCGTGGTGGCCAGCATCCGGAACGGCGCGCCCCGGGCAGCGACCTGCGCGGGCGCGGGCACATGGGCGACGATCAGGTCGAAGAGCGCGCGCATGTCGTGGCGCGGGCCATCTAGTTCGGTATCGGCCCAGCCGTTGATCCCGCTGGCATAGAGCACCGGGAAATCGAGCTGGTCGTCATCGGCGCCAAGGTTGGCGAACAGGTCGAACACCTCGTCCAGCGCACGGTCGGGGTCGGCGGCAGGCTTGTCGACCTTGTTCAGAACGACGATGGGCCGCAGCCCCAGCGCCAGGGCCTTGGAGGTCACGAACTTGGTCTGCGGCATAGGCCCTTCGGCGGCATCGACCAGCAGCACCACGCCATCGACCATCGACAGGATGCGCTCCACCTCGCCGCCGAAATCGGCGTGGCCGGGGGTGTCGACGATGTTGATCCGCGTGGCCCCCCATTCGACCGAGGTGCATTTCGCCAGAATGGTGATGCCGCGCTCGCGCTCGATATCGTTGCTGTCCATGGCGCGCTCGGCCACGGCCTGCCCGGTGCGGAAGGCGCCGGATTGCTTCAGAAGCTCGTCCACCAGGGTCGTCTTGCCGTGGTCGACATGCGCGATGATCGCAATATTGCGAAGGTCCATGGGTCTGTCCGTTGATGCTGCGCTGCGGCGCGTTGCGCGGCACATAGCAGCTTGCGCAGGTTCTGGCCAGCAAGAAGCCGCAGGGGCATCTCTGCTCCTGCGGCTTGGCTCGATCGATGACGCAGCGTTTCCGGGTCAGCCGTCCCTGCTGGCCAGTTCGCGTGCCTGCGCGACCCAGTTGTCCCGCGTGGCGCGGCCCTTGAAGCCCTCCAGATGCTCGTCCACCCAGGCGACCTCGGCCTCCGTCCAGTCGGCGATCTGATCGTAGTGCCAATACCCCATGTCGTTGAGCGTGGCTTCCAGCTTCGGCCCGATGCCGGTGATCTTCTTCAGGTCATCGGCTTTGCCGTCGCGCGGCGCGGACATGCCGGTGGGCCGGGCGCTTTCCATCTCCTCGCGCGGCTCCGGGACGGCGGCCGGTGGGGCCACGTCGGCGGCCGGCGGGGTGGGCACGTCGGTCGCGGGGTGTGCGGTGTCGCGGTCCTCGGCGGCGGGCTGACCTGCGGGCGCCGGGGCCTCCAGCGGCACGGCCCGGCGATAAAGGTGCCATGTGGCGTGACCCAGCACCGGCAGAACCACCAGAAGCCCCACGAACAGCGGGATCATCGCCACGAACATCGCCACCGCGATGACACCCGCCCATTTCAGCATGGTGATGTGGTTCGAGCGCACGACCTCGGCGCTGGTGATCATGGCGGTGACGAAATCCACGTCCCGGTCCAGCAGCATCGGCAGGCTGGTCACCGTCACGGTGAAGAGCGCCAGCGCCACCAGCGCGCCCACGACCGAACCGACGAAGATCATGGAGATGCCGGTGAAGGAGAACATCATCCCCAGCGTTTCGAACCCGATCCCAGAGAAGGAGAAGAACATCGCGAAGATGCCGCGCGCCAGGATGATCCAGAAGCCGAAGACGATCAGCACGGTGACCGCCATCAGCAGAAGCTGCTCGTTGCCGCGTCCCTTCAACGCAGTCAGCACGCCGGTCCAGTCCATGGGCTCGCCCGCCTCGCGGCGGCGGCTCACCTCATAGAGCCCCACGGCGGCGAAGGGTGCCAGCAACGGGAACCCGGCGGCGATGGGGATGAACCACGCGGCCTGCCCCTGACCGATCAGGCCGAATGCCAGAAACAGCCCACCCAGCGTGTAGAACCCGGCGAAGAACAGTCCGAAGATCGGCTGAGCCTTGAAATCGTCCCAGCCCTTTTGCAGGGCTGCGCGCAGATCGTCTTCGGACAGATCCTGCGCCACCTGCACCGGGGCGCTCACGGTCGTGTCGGTCATGGCCATCTGAAACCCTCCTCTACGTTTCGGAAGATAGGGACGCGGTGCGCCCGGATGCAACAATAATATAAGGGGGTGCCGACGATGGGCCCCCCTTGCCGGATTTCCGGGCAAACCCCTGCGGTCCCGCGTTCCGGGCGCCGGTGTCGAGCTCAGGCCGCGTGATCACGCAGGATCCGGGCGATTTCATCCTTCAGGCGCATCCGCTCGCGGCGCAATTCCTGTTCGTGCTCTTCGCTTGTCGGTTCGACCAGCGTCTCGGCGCGGTGAATGGCGCGGTTTACGGTGTGGTATTCTTCGGCCAGCTTGGCGAAATGCGCGTCCGAGAGCTTCAGCTCATGGATCGTTTCGGTCGCGTCCGGGAATTCCTCGGCCAGTTCGTGCGGGGTGTGGGACATCTGATTTCTCCTGTCGCGTGTCGGTCGCAGTGACCCTAGGCACCCAAAAAGCATACAACCTTGATCTGACGCAAATCCGATCACGATGGTGCGCACCGGGGGCAAAGGGCGGGCAACGGCGGCGCGGTAGGGTGACAGTCCCGCGACAATCCGTTACTCCACACCCCGGATGCAGCGACACCCGAGGCCCGACCCCATGCGCACCCCCGTTTTTCCCGGCCACCCGTTTGACGACGACAAGCTGCGCGAGGAATGCGGGGTGTTCGGTGTGATGGGGGTGACGAATGCGGCCAGTTTCGTCGCATTGGGGCTGCATGCGCTGCAGCATCGCGGGCAGGAGGCCGGGGGCATCATCACCCATGATCCCGCAACGGGGTTCCAGTCCGCCCACCGATTCGGGCTGGTGCGCGACAGTTTCACCAAGGTCGGCGTCATCGACAGCCTGCCCGGGCCTATTGGCATCGGTCATGTGCGCTACTCCACCGCCGGGTCCAAGGGCGCCACCCAGATCCGCGACGTGCAGCCGTTCTTTGGCGAATTCGCCATGGGCGGCGCGGCCATCGCGCATAACGGCAACATCACCAACGCCGAATCGATCCGGCGCGAACTGATCGAGCGCGGGTCGATCTTTCAGTCGAACTCGGACAGCGAATGCATCATCCACCTGATGGCGCGCAGCTTCCAGAAAACCATCCCCGAACGCATGAAGGATGCGCTACGCCGGGTCGAAGGGGCGTTTTCCATCGTCGCGATGACGCGGACCAAGCTGATCGGCGTGCGCGACCGGCTGGGGGTGCGCCCGCTGGTACTTGGGCGCGTCGGAGACGGCTGGGTGCTGGCGTCCGAGACCTGCGCGCTGGACATCATCGGCGCCGAATACCTGCGCGAGGTCGAGCCGGGCGAGATGGTGGTCATCGGCCCCGACGGGCTGGAAAGCCACCGCCCCTTCGAATCGCCCGGCGCGCGGTTCTGCATCTTCGAGCACGTCTATTTCTCGCGCCCCGATTCGATCATCGGCGGGCGGTCGGTCTATGAAACCCGCCGCGCGATCGGCGTGGAACTGGCGCGCGAGGCGCCGGTGGCCGCCGATCTGGTCTGCCCGGTGCCCGACAGCGGCACCCCGGCCGCCATCGGCTACAGCCAGGAATCGGGCATCCCCTATGCCATGGGGATCATCCGCAACCAGTACATGGGCCGCACCTTCATCGAACCGACTGAGCAGATCCGCGACATGGGCGTGCGGCTGAAGCTGAACGTCAACCGCGCGCTGATCCGGGGCAAGCGGATCGTGCTGGTGGACGATTCGGTGGTGCGCGGGACGACCAGCATGAAGATCAAGGACATGATCCTGGACGCGGGCGCGGCCGAGGTGCATTTCCGCATCGCTTCGCCGCCCACCGCCTGGCCGTGTTTCTATGGCGTGGACACGCCGGAGCGCGAGAAGCTGCTGGCCTCGCGCATGAGCGAAGAGGAAATGCGCGCCCATATCGGCGTGGACAGCCTGCGCTTCATCTCGCTGGACGGGCTCTATCGCGCGGTGGGCGAGGAGTCGGGCCGCAACAGCCGCTGCCCGCAATATTGTGACGCCTGTTTCTCGGGCGAGTATCCGGTGGCGCCGCAGGACATGCTGGACCGCGGCTTCGAACCGCGCGCGGTGGTCTGAGCGCGCCGCACCGGCACTGCCCCCCGCACCACAGCTTCAGCCTGCGCATCTTGCGGTTCTGCCGCATTTCAAGGGCGGCAGGGTCTCAACGGCCTCTCCCACAGCATCGGCGTCACCCGGGCGTGGACCGCACCGTTGTGGTCCGGTGTGCTCCGGTCGCGGCGGGAGTGCCTGTTCCGGCGCGTGGCAACATCGCACGGGCAAGCGGTGAACCCGGGGCGCGGGACCAGGGTTTGGCTCCGGCGCAGAATCGACCGCCACCGTCCGGAACGGTTCGAATCTCGCGGTCCCGCAGGTTCCGCAGTTCGGGTCCTGGGGAGGCGCTGCGCGCGGCGGATGGCGCAAGTTCATGTCGCCACGCGCCCCTGCGTCGGCGCCAAAGTTGCGCGCAGCAACCTCCCGGCGCAACAAGCAGCCCACGCACGTTTTCCGACCGTTTTGTGTCATTTCTCTCTTGCGCGTTGATTGGTCATTGCCTAGATAGCGTTTCACCGGCGGCGTTGAGGCGCGGCTGGTGAGCGGGTCTGGGGCTTCTGCTTTGGGTTTCGCGACAATTCCGGAGG
>SKMI01000102.1 GCA_007121115.1 Paracoccaceae bacterium
GGGCGCCGAGGGGGCGCTTCTACCGCCACGTCAGCAGCGCCGCCGCGCGCATCCGGGCACGCCGGCCTCCATCCACCCCGAACAGGGCTTGCACGCCCCCCGGTGCTGACTATAACCCGCAGCAATTTGCGCGCCGGGCAGGATCCCTGCGCGCCCCAGAAGACCAGCCCGGGGGCCGTCATGCCGAAAAGAACCGATATCAAATCCATCATGATCATCGGCGCGGGGCCCATCATCATCGGACAGGCCTGCGAATTCGACTATTCCGGCGCCCAGGCCTGCAAGGCCCTGCGGGAAGAGGGCTACCGCGTCATCCTGGTCAACTCCAACCCGGCCACCATCATGACCGACCCGGGCCTGGCCGACGCCACCTATATCGAACCGATCACTCCTGAGATCGTCGCCAAGATCATCGAGAAGGAGCGCCCCGACGCGCTGCTGCCGACCATGGGCGGGCAGACCGGGCTGAACACCTCGCTCGCGCTGGAAGAGATGGGCGTGCTGAAGAAATTCGGGGTCGAGATGATCGGCGCCCGGCGCGAGGCCATCGAGATGGCCGAGGACCGCAAGCTCTTCCGCGAGGCGATGGACCGGATCGGCCTGGAAAACCCCCGCGCGACGATCGTGGCGGCCCCGAAGTTGGAAAACGGCAAATACGACATCAATGCCGGCGTGGCCGAGTCCATGTCCGCGCTCGAGGACATCGGTCTGCCCGCCATCATCCGCCCCGCTTATACACTGGGCGGCACCGGCGGCGGTGTGGCCTACAACCGCGACGATTACGAACGCATCTGCCGCTCGGGCCTCGATGCCTCGCCGGTCGCGCAGATCCTGATCGACGAGTCGCTGCTGGGCTGGAAGGAATTCGAGATGGAGGTGGTCCGCGACAAGGCGGACAACGCCATCATCGTATGCTCCATCGAGAACGTGGATCCGATGGGGGTGCACACGGGCGATAGCATCACCGTCGCCCCGGCGCTGACGCTCACGGACAAGGAATACCAGATCATGCGCAACGGCTCCATCGCCGTGCTGCGCGAGATCGGCGTGGAAACCGGCGGCTCCAACGTGCAATGGGCGGTGAACCCCGACAACGGCCGCATGGTGGTGATCGAGATGAACCCCCGCGTTTCGCGCTCCTCGGCCTTGGCGTCCAAGGCCACGGGCTTTCCCATTGCCAAGATCGCCGCCAAGCTTGCCGTGGGCTACACGCTCGACGAGCTGGACAACGACATCACCAAGGTGACGCCCGCCAGCTTCGAGCCGACCATCGATTATGTGGTCACCAAGATCCCGCGTTTCGCCTTCGAGAAATTCCCCGGCGCCGTGCCCGAACTGACCACCGCGATGAAATCCGTGGGCGAGGCGATGGCCATCGGCCGCACCTTCCAAGAATCAGTGCAGAAGGCGCTGGCCTCCATGGAAACCGGCCTGACCGGGTTCGACGAGATCGCCATTCCCGGCGCCCCCGACCGTGCCGCCATCGTCAAGGCAATCAGCGCCCAGACCCCGGATCGGCTGCGGCTGATCGCGCAAGCCATGCGGGAGGGGCTGTCGGACGACGACATTCAGGCCGCCACCAGCTTCGATCCGTGGTTCCTGGCCCGCATCCGCGAGATCATCGACACCGAGGCGGCGATCCGCAAGGGCGGGTTGCCCATGACCGAAGAGGGCCTGCGCGCGATCAAGATGCTGGGCTTCACCGACGCGCGGCTGGCCACGCTCACGGGGCGCGACGAAGCGCAGGTCCGTCGCGCGCGCCACAACCTTGGCGTCACGGCGGTCTTCAAGCGCATCGACACCTGCGGCGCCGAGTTCGAGGCGCAGACGCCGTATATGTATTCCACCTACGAGTCCCCGGTCATGGGCGATGTGGAGTGCGAGGCGCGGCCGTCGGACCGCAAGAAGGTGGTGATCCTGGGCGGCGGGCCGAACCGGATCGGGCAGGGGATCGAGTTCGATTATTGCTGCTGCCATGCCTGTTTCGCGCTGACCGATGCGGGCTACGAGACCATCATGATCAACTGCAACCCGGAGACGGTGAGCACCGATTACGACACTTCGGACCGGCTGTATTTTGAACCGCTGACGCTGGAGCACGTGCTGGAAATCCTGCGCGTGGAGCAGGAGCGCGGCACGCTGCACGGGGTGATCGTGCAGTTCGGGGGCCAGACACCGCTGAAACTGGCCAACGACCTGGAAGCGGCGGGTATTCCGATCCTGGGCACCTCGCCCGATGCGATTGATCTGGCCGAAGATCGCGAGCGGTTTCAGGTGCTTCTGAACAAGTTGGGGCTGAAACAGCCGGTCAACGGCATCGCGTCCAGCCGCGATCAGGCGTTTCAGATCGCGCAGGCGGTGGGCTATCCGCTGGTGATCCGCCCGTCCTATGTGCTGGGCGGGCGCGCCATGGAGATCGTGCGCGATGACGCTCATCTGGAGCGCTACATCCGCGAAGCGGTGGTGGTGTCGGGCAAGAACCCGGTGCTGCTGGACAGCTATCTGGCCGGCGCGGTCGAGGTCGATGTGGACGCGCTCTGCGACGGGCAGGCGGTGCATGTGGCCGGGATCATGCAGCATATCGAGGAGGCGGGCGTGCATTCGGGCGACAGCGCCTGCTGCCTGCCACCGCACACGCTGGGCGCCGATGTGGTGGCCGAGATGAAGCGCCAGACCGAAGCGCTGGCGCGCGGGCTGAACGTGGTCGGGCTGATGAACGTGCAGTTCGCCATCAAGGACGGCGAGATCTACGTGCTGGAGGTGAACCCGCGCGCCTCGCGCACCGTGCCCTTCGTGGCCAAGGCCACCGACAGCGCGATTGCGTCGATCGCCGCGCGGCTGATGGCGGGGGAGAAGCTCTCCGGTTTCGCCCTGCGTCCGCCCTATGACACCTCGGTCGGCCCTACGGACGTGATGCCGCTGGCCGATCCGTTGACGCTGGCCGATCCGATCACGCCGTGGTTCTCGGTCAAGGAGGCGGTGCTGCCCTTTGCGCGCTTCCCCGGCGTGGACACGCTGCTGGGCCCCGAGATGCGGTCGACGGGCGAGGTGATGGGCTGGGCGCGCAACTTCGCCCGCGCCTTCCTCAAGGCGCAGATGGGGGCGGGGGTGGTCCTGCCGGATGCGGGACAGGTCTTCGTCTCCATCCGTGATGCCGACAAGGGGGATAGCATGAAGGACGCGGCGCAGATGTTGGTGGAGATGGGGTTTTCCATCGTCGCCACCAGCGGCACCGCAGCCTGGCTGGCCGAGAACGGCGTGCCCTGCGAGGGTGTGAACAAGGTCTATGAGGGCCGCCCCCATATCGTCGATCTGATGAAATCGGGCGAGGTGGCGATGGTGATGAACACCACCGAAGGCCCGCAGGCGATCGAGGACAGCCGCGAGATCCGTGCCGTGGCGCTCTATGACAAGATCCCCTATTTCACCACCGCCGCCGGGGCCCATGCCGCCACGCTGGCGATCCGGGCACGGCGCGAGGATGCGATTGCCGTCCGCGCGCTGCAGGGCTGAGGCGGGTAGGGGGGCGCTGCCCCCCTCGGCCTGACGGCCTCACCCCCCGGGGTATTTCGGGCAAGATGAAGGGGGCGCAGGTGGTGTCTGCCGTCAGGGCGCGCGCAGGCGGTCGCGGTTGACGGCGAGCCACCAGGCGGTGGTCAGGAGCGGGCCGGTGTCGACCTCATGGCTGTCGATCAGCGCCATCAGGCGGTCGAAGGGGATGACGTGGCTGCGGATGTCCTCGGATTCCGAGGCAAGGCCGCCGGTGCCTTCGTCCGCCGACGACAGATCGGTCAGGCCCACGAACAGGAACAGGTATTCGCTGACCGCGCCAGGGCTGGGGTAGCAGCGGGCCACGGGGATCAGGCGGTCGAGGTGGAGGCCGGTTTCCTCGGCCGTTTCGCGGCGGGCGGCGGCGTCGGGGGGTTCGCCGGGGTCGATGCGGCCCGCGACCGGTTCCAGCGACCAGGGGTTCGGATCGCCGCGCATCTGCGGGCCGAAGCGGTACTGTTCCACCAGCATCACCCGGTCGGTGCACGGGTCGTAGGGCAGGACGGTGACGGCATCGGCCATGACCAGGCCGGCACGGGTGATCGGGGGGCTGAGGCTGCCGTCGAAACGGCGAAAGCGCAGGTCGGCCTCTTCGACACCGAAGAACCACGCGTAGGGGCGGCGCAGGGCGAGGGTCTGCACGTCCTGCGGGCCGGGCTGGCGGCGCAGGGTCGCGGGGGCGGGGTTCCGGCGGGCGCGCAGGGCGCTGTCGGTGCGGGCCAGCAGCATCGGGTAGCGTGCCTGCTGCACGGCGGGTGGAAAGCGGCGGGCAAGGTCCATCACCTCGTCCACGGATTCGACGGTGGCGGCGGCGTGGTCGCGCACCCATTGGTCGAGGTCCCATGGCTCGGCGGGCCGCAGAGCATCGCTGTCGGTGATGAAGACGCGCGCCGTGACCGGGCCTTCGGCGGTCTGCACGGGGTGCTCGCGCGGGTGGTAGTCGTAGCCGTCCTCGTAAAGGTCCAGCGCGGCGGCGCCTTCGGCATCGGTCTCCAGCAGGGCCCCCGTCGCCTGCGCGCCGGGCTGCGGCACGAGGATCGGAAAGCTCTGCCCTTCGACGCGCATCACCGCATGGTCGGGCAGCACCGCCGGTCGGGTCTGCGCGGGGCGCCCCAGCACGCGTTCCAGAAGCGGCGGATGGCGCAGGGTGCCGAACAGGAAATAGCGATGCTCCACGCCGCTTGCCTTCAGCGTTGATTGCGCCGTGCTTCGGCGACCCTGAAGAAGAGCGCGCAAAGGATGCCGATCACCATCCCGCCGATCAGCAGGAAGAGGGCGAAGTCCGGCTCGGCCATCACTTCCAGATTCTCCCGTGCGATCGCGAACCATCCCAGCAGTGCCTCGGTCACGCCGTCATACTGGCGCGCATAGCCGCGGGCGAAGACCTCCATGATGCCGAAGACGATCAGCGACCACAGGATCAGCAGCAGCACACCCTGCACGCCGATCCAGGCGGCCATTGGAATGTTGTGCCGAATGCGCCCGCCCACGAAGCTCCAGCCCACCGCCGCACCGATGACGCCGAACCAGAGCGCGGGCACGGTGCGGATCGGCGGGTCGTCGAACAGTGCATAGAACCGGTCGCCGGCGGCGACTGCGAAACCGGCGAACAGGATCAGCGCCAGAAGGCTGGTCAGGGTGGGCATGATGGTGCGGGCTCCCTCGCCGCCACGGAACTGGACGCGATCAGTCTAGGCGCGATGCGCGGCGCTGAAAACCGCCTTTTGCGGGCTGGTCGCCCGGAGGGCGCGGGCTGGTCGCCCGGCTGGGCGCGGACCCCGTCGCCGCGTCCGGACCGCGGGCGATCCGCAGCGCGCGGCGGCTCAGGCCTTGGCGAACTCGCCGGTGCGGCTGATGACGTGATGGGCGTGGCCGACGATCAGCGGATCGGGGGGAAGCGCCACGGACGGGTCCTTGTCCGGATAGTCCAGCGTGGACAGAAAGTGCCGCATGGTGTTGAGCCGCGCGCGCTTCTTGTCCTTGGACTTGACCACCGTCCAGGGCGCATCGCCCGTGTCGGTGTAGAAGAACATGGCTTCCTTGGCCTCGGTGTATTCGTCCCATTTGCCCAGGCTGGCCATGTCGATGGGCGAGAGCTTCCAGCGCTTCAGCGGGTCGGTTTCGCGCGAGCTGAAGCGGCGGCGCTGTTCCTCGGGGGTGACGGAAAACCAGTATTTGTAGAGCCTGACGCCGGAGCGCACCAACATCCGTTCGAACTCGGGCGCCTGGCGCATGAATTCCAGATACTCGCTGCCGGTGCAGAAGCCCATGACCCGTTCCACGCCCGCGCGGTTGTACCAGGAGCGGTCGTAGAACACCATTTCGCCCGCCGTCGGCAGGTGTTCGACATAACGCTGGAAATACCACTGGCCCTGTTCGCGCTCGGAGGGTTTGTTCAGGGCCACCACGCGGGCGAAGCGCGGGTTCAGGTGTTCGGTGAAACGCTTGATGGTGCCGCCCTTGCCCGCCGCATCGCGCCCTTCGAACAGCAGCACGAATTTCTGCCCCGTCTCCAGCGCCCATTTCTGAACCTTCAGCAACTCTGCCTGAAGCTGGGCCTTCTCGGCCTCGTAGGGCTTCCGCGCCATCTTGTAACGATAGGGGTAGCGCCCGGTCTCGAAGGCTTCGCGCACTTCGTCGGGATCGGGGGCGGCCGGGGTGGCGGCTGGCTGCGCGGGTGCGGTGACCGACGATGTGTCGGGCGCATGGGTCCGGGTGTTGTCCTTCATCATGTCCGATCCTGATTGCCAAAAGATGCGGGCAGTCTACACCAATCCGGATGCCTGTTCCGTGATCGGGATCAAACGCGAGCCCATCCGGTGCAAGCAAGGCGCAAGGGCGTTCGGAACTTGCCCGCTTGTGAAACAAAGTTGCGCCATGTAAGGAAGCGCCGCACCGTTATGTCGGCGGTTCGGAGATAGTGAACCATGCACCCAGGACGAAGGGGGGACAACGCGTGAAGATCGGCGCACCCAAGGAAGTCTACGAAGGCGAGGCGCGTGTCGCGCTCACACCCGATAGCGCGCAGCAGTTGAAAAAGCTCGGGCATGAATGCCTGATCGAGGCGGGCGCGGGCGAGAAGGCCGGGATCACCGATGACGCCTATCGCGAAGCCGGGGTCGAGGTGGTTGCGGAGGCCAAGGCGCTCTTTGACGGCGCCGACATCGTCATCAAGGTGCGCGAGCCGCAGATGGACGAGGTGCAGCGCCTGCGCGAGGGGCAGACGCTGGTCTCCTTCTTCTGGCCCGCGCAGAACGAGGAGTTGCTGAACGCCGCCGCCGAGCGCAAGGCCACCGTGATTGCCATGGACATGGTGCCACGGATTTCGCGCGCGCAGAAGATGGACGCGCTGTCGTCGATGGCCAATATCGCCGGCTACCGCGCGGTGATCGAGGCCGGGAACAATTTCGGCCGGTTCTTTACCGGGCAGGTGACCGCCGCCGGCAAGGTGCCGCCCGCGCGCGTGCTGGTGGTGGGCGCCGGGGTGGCCGGGCTGGCGGCCATCGGCACCTCGACCGCGCTGGGGGCGATCACGCTGGCTTTCGACGTGCGCCCCGAGGTGGCCGAGCAGATCGAATCCATGGGCGCCGAATTCGTGTTCCTGGAGTTCGAGGAGGAAACCAAGGATGGCGCCGAGACGGGCGGTTACGCGGCCCCTTCGAGCCCCGAGTTCCGCGAGAAGCAGCTTGAAAAATTCCGCGAACTTGCCCCGGACATCGACATCGTCATCACCACCGCCCTGATCCCCGGACGCCCGGCGCCGAAGCTCTGGACCGAGGATATGGTCCGGATGATGAAGCCCGGCTCGGTGATCGTGGACCTGGCCGCCGAAAAGGGCGGTAACTGCGATCTGACCGTGCCGGATCAGCGGATCGTCACCGACAACGGCGTGGTGGTGGTGGGCTACACCGACTTCCCGTCG
This sequence comes from Paracoccaceae bacterium, assembly GCA_007121115.1. Classification (GTDB taxonomy): domain Bacteria; phylum Pseudomonadota; class Alphaproteobacteria; order Rhodobacterales; family Rhodobacteraceae; genus Rhabdonatronobacter. The sequence goes on from SKMI01000102.1 coordinate 7,472, forward strand.
CGCATGGCGACGCAGTCGTCGATGCTTTACGCCACCAACATCCGGCACATGATCCATGATCTGACGCCGGAAAAGGACGGTGTCATCAACCACAACATGGATGATGACGTGATCCGCGGCGCCACCGTCACTCACAAGGGCGAGGTGACGTATCCACCGCCGCCGCCGAAGGTACAGGCGATCGCCGCCAAGCCCAAGGAAAAGAAGAAGGAACCGACGGCAGAAGAAAAGCGCGCCAGCGAGGTGAGCGCCTTCAAGGAAGAGACCAAGCGCCAGGTGGCGCTTCTGGCTATCGCAGGCGGCGCGGTGCTGGCCGTGGGGCTGGTAGCGCCGGAAAGTTTCATGCGGAACTTCGTCATCTTCGTGCTGGCGGTCTTCGTGGGCTTTCAGGTCATCTGGAACGTGGCGCACAGCCTGCACACGCCGCTGATGGCGGTCACGAACGCAATCTCGTCGATCATCATCCTGGGCGCGCTGATGCAGATCGGATCGACCTCGGGGCTGATCACGGTGTTGGCGGCTGCGGGCATCCTGATGGCGGCGGTGAACATATTCGGCGGTTTCATGGTGACACGGCGGATGCTCGCCATGTTCCAGAAATCCTGAGCGGGCGGGGGACAGACACATGGATTTCGGCTTCACGATAGCCGCTTACGCGGTTGCGACGGTCCTGTTCGTGCTCTCGCTGGGCGGGCTGTCGAATCAGGAGAAGGCCAAGCGCGCGGTCTGGTACGGCATCGTCGGCATGGCCGTGGCGGTGGGCGCCACCATGGTCGGCCCGGGCAGCGGGCTGTGGCTGATGTCGCTGGTGCTGATCGCTCTGGGCGGCATTGTCGGCTGGCAACTGGCCACGCGGGTGCAGATGACCCAGATGCCCGAGCTTGTGGCGATCATGCACAGCCTGGTCGGCCTCGCCGCCGTGCTGGTGGGGATCAACGCGCATCTGGAAATCGGCCGGGTGGCCGCGGCCTTCACGGCCGGTGACCTGCCGTTCCCGCAGCCCGAAGGGCCGATGTCCACGGCCGCCTATGACCTGTGGCTGGGGCTGACCGATTTCGCCATGATCATCGGCAAGAAGACCGCGGTCGAGGTGACGATCCTGCGGATCGAGCTGATGCTTGGCATCTGGATCGGCGCGGTGACCTTTACCGGATCGGTCGTGGCCTATGGCAAGCTGGCGGGGCGCATCAACAGCGCGCCGGTGCAGCTTCCCGGCGGGCACATGCTGAACGCGGGTGCGGCGGCGGCCTCGCTGCTGTTTGCGGGGCTGTATCTGGGCTATGCCGAAAGCGGCGCGGTGGCGATCCTGATGCTGCTGGTGCTGACGGCGCTGGCGCTTTTCATCGGCTATCACCTGATCATGGGCATCGGCGGCGCCGACATGCCGGTGGTGGTGTCGATGCTCAACAGCTACTCGGGCTGGGCGGCGGCGGCCATCGGCTTCTCGCTTGGCAACGAGTTGCTGATCGTGGTCGGCGCGCTGGTGGGGTCCTCGGGGGCGATCCTGAGCTACATCATGTGCAAGGCCATGAACCGCAGCTTCATCAGCGTGATCCTGGGCGGCTTCGGCGGCACCTCGGGGCCGCAGCAGCAGGTCGAGGGCGAGCAGGTCGCCATCGACGCAGCCGGCGTGGCCGCAGCGCTGAACGATGCCGATTCGGTCATCATCATTCCCGGCTATGGCATGGCGGTGGCGCAGGCGCAGCAATCGGTGTCGGAACTGACCCGCAAGCTGCGCGCCAAGGGCAAGGAGGTCCGCTTCGCCATCCACCCGGTCGCCGGGCGTCTGCCCGGGCACATGAACGTGCTGCTGGCCGAGGCCAAGGTGCCCTACGACATCGTGCTCGAGATGGACGAGATCAACGACGACTTCCCCTCGACCGACGTGGCGATCGTCATCGGCTCCAATGACATCGTGAACCCGGCGGCGCAGGACGACCCCAACTCGCCCATCGCCGGGATGCCGGTGCTGGAATGCTGGAAGGCGAAGCAGGTGTTCGTGTCCAAACGCGGGCAGGGGACCGGCTATTCGGGCATCGAGAACCCGCTGTTCTTCAAGGAGAACACGCGCATGTTCTACGGCGACGCGAAAGCCTCGGTCGACAGCCTGCTGCCCCTGATCGACTGAACCGGCAAGGCAACACGGCATGACAGACCCCGGCGGCGACGCCGGGGTTTTTTCCGTGTGTTCCGGGGGTATTGCGCGGCTCTCACACAGGCGTGACCCGTCCGCTTTGACCACAGGTTGGGCAACGGTTGCGTGGGCGACTTCTGTTCCATAGCCTCGGCCCTTGCGTGAAAACCTATAACTATCAATGGAGTACCCCATGCGACTAGCAGGCTTTCTGACCGGCGCCCTGATCCTTGCCGTGCCCGGGGCCGCGCGCGCGGACGACCCGCACCCCCATCCGCTGGTGCCGCTCGCGCCCGATGCCGAGATCATCGACAGCGAATTCGTCGATTACACCGAACTGACCTTCCCCTCCGGCCCGTTCGAGGATCGCGACCCGACAGCCGTGCTGGAAAAGCAGGGGGCGCATCTGCGTCAGGTTTATCGGATCGA
>SKMI01000321.1 GCA_007121115.1 Paracoccaceae bacterium
CCGCTGGTGCCGGATCTCTGATCCGGCGCCAGTGGGCGGGAGCACCCCGTTTCCGCTATTCCGCCGCCTGGGCGTAGTCTTCCATCGGCGGGCAGGTGCAGATCAGGTTGCGGTCGCCGTGGACATTGTCCACCCGTCCCACCGGCGGCCAGTACTTGTCCACCCGGAAGCTGGCGGGCGGAAAGCAGCCCTGTTCGCGGCTGTAGGGCCGGTCCCATTCGGCGACCAGATCCTCCACCGTGTGCGGCGCGCGTTTCAGCGGATTGTTGGCCGCGTCGATCTCGCCCGCCTCCACCGCCGCGATCTCGTCGCGAATCGCCAGCATGGCAGTCACAAAGCGGTCGATCTCGGCCTTGGTCTCGCTCTCGGTGGGCTCCACCATCAGCGTGCCCGCCACTGGCCAGCTCATGGTCGGCGCGTGGAAGCCGTTGTCGATCAGCCGCTTGGCGATGTCATCCACGGTGATCCCCGCCTTGGCGAAGGGGCGCGTGTCCAGGATGCACTCATGCGCCACCCGGCCCCGGTTGCCCATGAACAGCACGTCATAGGCGCCCGACAGCCGCGCGGCGATGTAATTGGCGTTCAGGATCGCCACCCGCGTCGCCTGCGTCAGCCCCGCGCCCCCCATCATCGCGCAATAGGCCCAGGAAATCAGCAGGATCGAAGCCGAGCCATAGGGCGCCGCGCTCACCGGCCCCTCGTCGCCCCCGGTTTCCGGGTGCCCGGGCAGGAAGGGCGCCAGATGCGCGCCCACGCCGATCGGCCCCATGCCGGGGCCGCCGCCGCCGTGCGGGATGGCAAAGGTCTTGTGCAGATTCAGGTGCGACACATCCCCGCCGATCTCGCCCGGTTTCACCAGCCCGACCATGGCGTTCAGGTTCGCGCCGTCGATATAGACCTGCCCGCCGTACTCATGGGTGATCTTGCAGACCTCGCGCACCGTTTCCTCGAACACGCCATGCGTCGAGGGGTAGGTGATCATGCAGGCCGCGAGCTTGTCGCCCGCCGCCGCCGCCTTGTCGCGGAAATCATCCAGATCGATATCGCCGTTGGGCGCTGACTGCACCGCCACCACCTTCATCCCGCACATCTGCGCCGAGGCCGGGTTGGTCCCGTGCGCCGACATGGGGATCAGGCAGATATCGCGCGCCCCCTCGCCGCGCGAGCGGTGATAGGCCTGGATGGTCAGCAGCCCCGCGTACTCCCCCTGCGCGCCGGAATTGGGCTGCATGGACATGGCGTCATAGCCGGTGATCTCGCACAGCTTCGCCGACAGATCCTGGATGACGTCCGCGTAGCCCTGCGCCTGATCGACGGGGGCAAAGGGGTGGAGGTTGGCGAACTCCGGCCAGGTGATGGCCAGCATCTCGGCCGCCGCGTTCAGCTTCATTGTGCAGGACCCCAGCGGGATCATCGCTCGGTCCAGCGCCAGATCGCGGTCGCCCAGGCGGCGCATGTAGCGCATCATTTCGGTTTCCGCCCGGTTCATGTGAAACACCGGGTGGGTCAGGTAATCGCTCTCGCGCAGCAGCGCCTGCGGAAAGCCCAGCCGCTCGCGGTGCGGTGGCACGCCGTCGATCCCGAAGGCGCGCAGCACCTTCATGCAGGTCCGCTCGCTGCAGGTCTCGTCCAGGCTGATACCTACCCGGTCGCTGCCGACGCGGCGCAGGTTCAGCCCCTCCAGCCGCGCGGCGGCCAGAATGCCTGCCTGACCCACACCGACCTCGATGGTGATGGTGTCGAAGAACGCCTCGGTCAGCACTTTCGCCCCGGCGGCCCGCAGCGCGCGGTGCAGCCGTTCGGTCAGCCCATGCACCCGCTCGGCAATCGCGCGCAGCCCCTGGGGCCCGTGAAACACCGCATACATCGACGCCATCACCGCCAGCAGCGCCTGCGCGGTGCAGACGTTGCTGGTCGCCTTTTCCCGCCGGATGTGCTGTTCGCGGGTCTGCAGTGCGAGCCGATAGGCCGCATTGCCGCGCGAATCGATGCTGACCCCGACGATCCGCCCGGGCATGGAGCGCTTGTAGGCATCCCGGCAGGACATGAAGGCCGCGTGCGGGCCGCCATAGCCCATGGGCACGCCGAAGCGCTGGGCGCTGCCCACGGCGATATCGGCGCCCATGGCGCCCGGTTCGCGCAGCATGGTCAGCGCTAGAAGATCGGTGGCCATCACCGCCACGGCCTTGGCCTCGTGCAGCGCGGCGATGGTGTCGGTGAAGTCCCGGACGTCGCCATGCGTGCCGGGATACTGGAAGATCGCGCCGAAGACCTTTTCCGGCTCCAGTGACTCGGGCGCGCCAGTGATCACCTGAATCCCCAGCGGCGCAGCGCGGGTCTGCATGACGGCGATGTTCTGCGGGTGGCAGTTTTCATCGACAAAAAACGCGGTGGCCTTCGACTTCGCCACCCGCTTGGCCATCACCATCGCCTCGGCGCAGGCGGTGGATTCGTCCAGAAGCGAGGCATTGGCGATGGGCAGCCCGGTCAGATCCGCGACCATGGTCTGGAAGTTCAGGAGCGCCTCCAGCCGTCCTTGGGCAATCTCCGGCTGATAGGGAGTGTAGGCGGTGTACCAGCCGGGGTTTTCCAGGATATTGCGCTGGATCGCGGGTGGGGTCACGGTGCCGTAATACCCCTGCCCGATGAGCGAGGTCAGCACCTGGTTCTTCCCGGCGGCCTTGCGCAGATGCTTCAGCATCTCGCCCTCGGAGAGCGGCGCCCAACTCAGCGCGCTGTCCTGCCGGATGCCCGGCGGCACGGTCTGGTCGATCAGATCATCGAGCGATGCGACGCCCAGCACCGACAGCATCTCGTCCATCTCGGGCACCGAGGGGCCGATGTGGCGGCGGTTGGCGAAGTCATAGGGGTTGTAGTCGCTGTAGGTCATGGGCGGTCCCTTTGCGGGTGTGCACCGGGGCGGCGGGCGCGCCCGGTGTGATCGGCAGAAGCGCCTGCGGGCCGCACCCATCCACCCGCCCCGTGCACCCCGCAGGCGCTGCCCGGCGCAAGCGCCGGGCAAGAGGGGCGGGTTGGTGCGTGGTGCGGCATGTCAGGCGATGAAATCCTTGTATTCGTCCTCGGACATGAAGCCGTCCAGCACGCTCATGTCGTCAAGCTTCATCTTGAAGAACCAGGCGTCGCCGGTGGGGTCCTCGTTGACCAGTCCGGGCGTGTCGGGCAGCGCCTCGTTCACGGCGACGATTTCGCCATCACAGGGGGCCAGGATGTCGGAGGCTGCCTTGACCGATTCGATCACGCAAACCTCGTCGCCCTTGGCCACCTGGGTTTCCAGTTCGGGCAGTTCCACGAACACCACGTCGCCAAGCTGCTCGGCGGCGTGTTCGGTGATGCCCACGACCACCAGATCGCCCTCGACCCGCAGCCATTCATGTTCTTCGGTGTATTTCATGACGCGCGCTCCCTCGCGTTTGCTGTTGTCTATTTCCTGTATCCCGCTGGGCGGAAGGGCAGGTCAACCACCCTAGCGGGGTGCCGCTTGCCGCGCACCTCGCCGAAGACCCGTGTGCCAGGGGTGGCCTGCGCCGTGGGCAGGTAACCCATGGACATGGGCGCCTCGATGCTGGGGCCATAGGCGCCGGAGGTGACGCTGCCCAGCGGTTCGGTGGCGTTCTCATCCGCGAAGAGCACCGTGCCCGCGCGCATGGGCGCCCGGCCCTCGGGGCGCAGGCCAACGCGGCGGCGCGGCGCGCCCTCGTCAAGCTGGCGCAGGATCACCTCGGCCCCCGGAAAGCCCCCTTCGCGGGCCCCGCCCCGGCGGCGCACCTTCTGGATCGCCCAGGCCAGCGCGGCCTCCACCGGTGTGGTGTCAGGGGTGATGTCATTGCCGTAGAGGCACAGCCCCGCCTCCAGCCGCAGGCTGTCGCGGGCGCCGAGGCCGATAGGGGCGACTTCCTCCCGTGCCAGAAGCGCGTGGGCGAAAGCCTCGGCGCGGTCCTCGGGGACCGAGATCTCGAACCCGTCCTCGCCGGTATAGCCCGAGCGCGAGACCCAGAGCTCCGCACCTTCCCAATCATGGGTGGCCACGTCCATGAACCGCATCCCGGCCACGCCGGGGACGAGCGTGGCCAGCGCAGCCTCGGCCTGCGGGCCCTGCAGGGCGATCAGGGCGCGGTCGGTGACGGTCTCCACGGCCACACCCTCCAGATGCGCGCGCATATGGGCGATATCGGCTTCCTTGCAGGCGGCATTGACCACCGCGAACAGATGATCGCCCCGGTTGGCCACCATCAGGTCATCGAGGATGCCGCCGCCTTCGTCGGTGAACATGGCATAGCGCTGCCGCCCCTCGGCCAGCCCCTGCACATCCACCGGCACCAGCCGTTCCAGCGCAGCCGCGGCCCCGTCGCCGCGCAGGATCACCTGCCCCATGTGGCTGACATCGAAAAGCCCCGCGTGCGCGCGGGTGTGCAGGTGTTCGCCCATCACGCCCATGGGATACTGCACCGGCATCGCGTAGCCCGCAAAGGGCACCATCTTGGCGCCCAGTTCAAGGTGCAGCGCGTGCAGCGGCGTGTGGTTCAGGCTGTGTTCGGTCATGCGGCGCGCCCCGTTCAATGGTCATGCAGCAGGGGGTGGTCCCCGCCGGTCATGCCCCCTCTGTCCGTGCGCCTGAGATCGTTATCCCTTCGGCGGGCGCGCGGGCGCGCCACTCTCCAGAGTTATGTGGCCTGTTCGGTCCTTTTGCCTGAGAGTTTACCGGGGCGGTTGCTCCTTCGGCCCTGGCGGCGGGCGCCAGCGTCTCCCGAACGGGACGTAGAAGGGATAGCGTATGCGACGGTATTCTGACAAGCGGATTCCGGGCGCCAACCGGTCCGCCCCTTGCCATTTCCCGAGCGTGGACGCAGGTTGGGCGGCATGAGCGATCCGTTCTTCTTTGGCTACGGCAGCCTTGTGAACCGCCGCACCCATGCCTACCCCGAGGCGTTCCCCGCCCGCATCAAGGGCTGGCGGCGCGCCTGGCGCTATTCGCGCAGCCACAAGCGGACATTCCTGACCGCGGTGCCTGCGCCGGGGGTGGAGATTGACGGGCTGGTGGCGGCGGTGCCAGGCGGCGACTGGGCCGCGCTGGACCAGCGCGAGGCCGGGTATGAGCGCCACCCCGTGCCGGACCCGGAACTGGTGCACCGCGCGGCGCGGCAACTGGCGGCGCAGATCTATGCCATCCCGCAGCGCAACATGGTCGACCGGGTGCATCCGATCCGGCTAAGCTATCTGGATGTGGTGGTGCAGGGCTACCTGGACGAGTTCGGCGAGGCGGGCGCGCGCGACTTCTTTGCCACCACCGACGGCTGGGAGACCCCGGTTCTGGATGACCGCGCCGCCCCCACTTATGCGCGGCATCAGAAGCTGCGCGCGGACGAGCGCAGCTTTGTGGACGACCAGTTGCGCGCGCTGGGCGTGCGGCTGGTGCAAGGATAACGGCGGCCCGGCTCAGGGTGCGCAGGCATCACGTCATGCCGCCGAAATCCTTGACGCTGCTCAGTGCATCTGCCGTTCCAGGAGTCTGCCCAGCGCATTCTGGCTGTCGGACCCCATCAGTTCACGTGTGATCCGCATGGCGGCTTCCAGTTCCTCGACCGTGTTGGCGGCGCGGATCTGGTCGGTGCAATACTCCAGCACCTCGCGCGGGCCGATGTCGGCCTGGCATGGTTCAGGCATGGCGGCGCTGGCTGCGGCAGCGGCTTCGCGCGCGGCGCGAGCATCCAGCAGCGCGCGAACCTCGGCCTCGTCGGCGAAGACATCGCCCTCGATCCCGGCGAAGGCGCGCACCCGCGCGATCCGCTCGTCCGAGCAGTCAAGCAGCGCGGCCAGCGCCGAGACCTTGCCCATGGGCTTGCGCGAGCCGACATAGCCATAGGGCGCGTTGTCCGAGCGCTTCAGCACCCGGTCCATCACCGGGTCGATCACCGTCACGATATCGGTGATCCCCGATTCCTGCGCGTATTCCAGCGAACCGACCATCAATTCGCAGGTGGCGTAGGAAATCGAATTCCGTCCATTGCCCCGATCCAGCCGGTCGGTGTCCACGCAGAACCGGGTGGATTCCCACAGCGTGGCGCTGCGCATCGGCGGTTCGCCGTCGAGTATCGCGGAAAACACATCCGCAAGCATATGTGGACCCGTGGTCTGCAAGGCCCGCACGCAGGCGACGACATTGCCCTCATCGTCCAGCCCGACGACATAGGCGGGATCAAGCGCATCGAAATCGTCGATCTCCTTGCCGTCGGTGATGGTGACATCCCAGCCCAGCCGTTCGCCGAACACACGCGCCCGCAGGCGATACATATCATCCAGAACATCGGCGAAGCGGTCAGCGTTCAACGCATCGATCACAAGAATCATCTTTTCCAGCCTCCGATTGATTTGCATTTTCAACTTTACAGCCGCAGGGCGAGCGCACCATTGGGGGAATCCCGTAGTCCGGCGTCAGCGGGCCCGCGGGGCTCATGCAGACGTGTCAGCCGACAGCTCGGGGCGCGGCGGCGCGGCGCAGCCGGTCGTTGATCGCCCGGCCCAGACCGCGCTCCGGCACGGGGGCGACGGCGATGGGCTTGCCGGTGGCATCGGCAGCGTGCAGGACATGAAACAGCGCCGCCGCCGCCTCGGTCAGATCGCCCTGCGGCGACAGCGACAGCGCCGCGCTCGGGCAGTCGGGGCCGAAGCCGATCCAGACCTCGCCCGGGTCCGGGGTGCGCGCGTTGAGCCGCAGCGCCGCGCGTGGGGCGTAGTGCGAGGCCAGCATCCCCGGCGCCTTTGGCGCGTCCCCGGTCGGCGCAGGCGACGCAGGGGCGGTGCCCAGTACCTCGGCCAGCGCCTCGGAGGGCACGCCGCCGGGGCGCAGCAGTACGGGCGCCGCCCCGGTGCAGTCTGGGCCGGTGCAATCCAGAATGGTCGATTCGAGCCCCACGCCACAGGGCCCACCGTCCAGCACCGCGTCGATCCGCCCCGAAAGCCCGGCCAGCACATGCGCCGCCGTGGTCGGGCTGATCCGCCCCGAGGGGTTGGCCGAGGGTGCGGCCAATGGCCCGCCGAACGCTTGCAACACCGCGCGCGCCAGCGGATGCGCGGGCAGGCGCAGCGCCACCGTTTCCAGCCCCGCCGTGACCAGCGGCGACAGCCCGTGCCCGTCCCGCAGCCGGAGCACCAGCGTTAGCGGTCCGGGCCAGAAGGCGGCGGCCAGTGTTTCGGCTTCCGGGGAGAAAGCGGCCAGCGCGCGGGCGGAGTCCATGTCCGCCAGATGCACGATCAGCGGGTTGAACCGGGGCCGGTCCTTGGCCGCGAAGATCCCCGCGACGGCCCGGTCACAACGTGCATCCGCCGCGAGGCCATAGACCGTTTCGGTTGGCAGCGCCACCAGCCCGCCGCCCTGCAGGATCACCGCCGCCGCGGCGATACCGGCGTGATCCGGGGCAAGCACTCGGGTCATCCGGCCCTCCATGGCTGTGACGTGGCGTTGTGGTTCCAAGGGGCGCGGGGCTGCGCTAGCTTCGCCCGCATAGGCTGAGAACCCCGGCTTGCCAAGCCGCAAGGCAAAGGAGCGCCCCATGCCGTTTACCGCGCCGCTGAAGGATTTCGAGTTCCTGCTGGACCATGTGGTGGGCTTCGACCGCGTGCAGGCGACCGAAGCGTTCGCCGAGGCCACGCCGGACACCACCCGCGCCATCCTGACCGAGGCCGGGCGCCTGTGCGAGGAGGTTCTGGCCCCGCTGCAACGCCCCGGCGACCTGCATCCGGCGCGGCTGGAAAACGGGGTGGTGCGCACCTCGCCCGGCTTTGCCGAAGGCTTCCGCGCCATCGCCGAGGGCGGCTGGACCGGCATTTCGGCTGACCCGGAATACGGCGGCATGGGCCTGCCCATGGCGCTGACAACGGCGGTCAATGACATGATGTCGGCGGCCTGCCTGTCGCTGCAACTGAATCCGCTGATGTCCCAGGGGCAGATCGAGGCGCTGGAACACCACGCCAGCGACGAGATCAAGGCGCTGTATCTGCCGAAGCTGATCGCCGGGGAATGGTGCGGGACCATGAACCTGACCGAACCGCAGGCGGGCAGCGACGTGGGCGCGCTGCGCACGCGGGCCGAACCGAATGGTGACGACACCTATGCGATCAGCGGGCAGAAGATCTACATCTCCTGGGGCGACAACGACTTTTCCGAAAACGTCTGCCATCTGGTGCTGGCGCGTCTCCCCGATGCCGCGCCGGGGACCAGGGGCATCAGCCTGTTCATGGTGCCCAAGCTGATCCCCGATGTGGACGGCAACCCCGGCGAACGCAATAGCCTGCGCGTCGTGTCGCTGGAGCACAAGATGGGCCTGCACGGCTCGCCCACCGCGGTGATGGAATATGACGGCGCCACCGGCTGGATGGTGGGCGCGCCGAACAAGGGCATGGCGGCCATGTTCACCATGATGAACAACGCACGCCTTGGCGTCGGCGTGCAGGGGATCGGCGTGGCCGAAGGCGCCTATCAGCACGCGCTGGCCTATGCCCGCGACCGCAAGCAGGGCCGCACCCCGGTCAGCGGCAGCGGCGCGATCCTGGAACACGCCGATGTGCGCCGGATGCTGGCCCGGATGAAGGCCGAGGTCTTTGCCGTCCGCGGCATCGCGCTGATGAACGCCGTGGCCATCGACATGGCGCGGGCCACCGGCGCCGAGGACTGGGCCGCCCGCGCTGCTTTGCTGACGCCCATCACCAAGGCGCATGGCACCGATATCGGGACCGAGGTGGCGAATATGGGCGTGCAGGTCCATGGCGGCATGGGCTTCATCGAGGAAACGGGCGCCGCGCAATTCCTCCGCGACGTGCGCGTGACCGCGATCTATGAAGGCACCAACGGCATTCAGGCGATGGATCTGGTGGGCCGCAAGATGATGGACGGGGGCGAAGCGGCCTTTCGCCTGCTGCAGGAGGTCGAGGACGCGGCCGAGGCCGCCCGTGCCGATCTGCCCGACCTTGCCGGCCCCGTGTGGGACGCCGCCGAGACCCTGCGCGAGGCCACCGAATGGCTGGTGGCGCAGGACGCCCCCGCCCGCAACGCCGGTGCCATGCCCTACTTGCGCGCCTTTGCCCGCGTGCTGGGCGGGCATGTGCATCTGCAGGCTGCGCGGCACGGGGACAGCGCGCGCCGGGCGCTGGCGGCGGTGTTCATCACCCGCATCCTGCCCGAACACGCCAGCCTGCTGGCCGAGGCGCGCGCGGGCGAGGCCGCGCTCTATGCGCTGTCGGACGACGATCTGGCCGCCTGAGCATGGACGGCGCCCGCGAAGCAGACGGCATCCGCTACCCGTTCCCCGATCCGCCCGCCGAAGGCGATGCGGTGGAAGTGGCCGACGGCGTGCTGTGGCTGCGCCTGCCGCTGCCGATGAAGCTGGACCACGTCAACGCCTACGCGCTGGATGATGGTGACGGCTGGACCGTGGTCGATACCGGCTTCGATACCAAACGCACCCGCGCGATCTGGGGGCGGCTGCTTTCGGGTCCGCTGGCTGGCCGCCCCGTCCACCGGGTCATCGCCAGCCACCACCACCCCGATCACATTGGTCTTGCGGGGTGGTTTCAGGGGCAGGGGGCCGCGCTCTGGACCACACGCACGGCGTGGCTATTTGCGCGGATGCTGACGCTGGACGAACAGCCCCGGCCGGTGGCCGAGACGCTGGACTTCTGGCGCCGGGCGGGGATGGACGCGGGGGTGCTGGCCGCCCGCGCGCAGGAACGCCCCTTCAACTTCGCCGATATCGTGACGCCTCTGCCGCTGGGCTTCCGGCGTATCCGGCAGGGCGAGATCCTGCGCGCCGCCGGGCGGGACTGGGAGGTGCATCTGGGCCACGGCCACGCGCCGGACCAGATCACGCTCTGGTCGCGCGACTGTCCGCTTGTGTTGGGCGCGGACCAGCTTCTGCCCGCGATCTCGCCCAACCTGGGCGTCTACGCCACCGAGCCCGAGGCCGACCCGGTGGGCGACTGGCTGGAAAGCTGCGCGCGGTTCCAGACGCTC
>SKMI01000019.1 GCA_007121115.1 Paracoccaceae bacterium
ATGGCGGCATGGGCGCGGTGACTTTCGATGCCGTCGCCGCGCGGCTGGGGGTCAGCAAGCAGGCGGTGATCTACTGGTTTCCCAACAAGGCGCAGCTTCTGGGCGCCGTGGCGCTGGGCTGCCTGCGCGACGAGGCCGAAGCGGCAATCGCCGCCGCCAATGCCGCCGCCAGCCCGGCACAGGCGCGGGCCGATGTGGTGCAGGCGCTGATCCGGTTTCATCTGGACGACCTGCCGCGCTTCCGGCTGATGTATGCCGCGCCGCAGACCGGCGCCCGGCCCGCCTGGGCGCCCGATATCCTGGACTGTGTGCACGAGATCACGGCACGCCAATACAGCAGCGTCGCCGCCGCTCTGGGCGGGGGCGAGGCGGCGCGGCGCGCAGCGGTGGCGCTGCACATGGCGGCTCTTGGGCATGTCCTGCTCGTTGGCCTGACCGAGGCAGTGGGCGATCCAATGCGCCACAGCCCGAAGGCGCTGGCCGACACGCTGGCGGCGATGGTGTGCGATGGCGCACGCGGCGCGTAAGGGTGGACCATCGCGACAGGGTGGTGCCGCGCGCGCAGCGCGCCCGGCCCAACCCCTGAGCGCTTGCAGGGAACCTGCAAGCGCTCAGGGGGCGGGAGCCCCGGTCAAATTGGCTCGCCAAGGGGCAATTCCCCGCGCGATACACCTTGCTCCAGGGCTCTGCGGTCGCCGGGGGTTGTGAGCGGCCCGGCGACGTTGCATAGCTTCATCATGGCCGCGCAACTCGATTACACAACGATCCACGCGATCTTCACCCGCTTCCGCGATGCCGAGCCGGAGCCGCAGGGCGAGTTGCACCATCTCAACGCCTTCACCCTGCTGGTCGCCGTGGCACTGAGCGCGCAGGCCACGGATGCGGGTGTGAACCGCGCCACGGCCAGCTTGTTCCCCATCGCCGACACGCCCGAGAAGATGCTGGCGCTGGGCGAAGAGGGTGTGATCGAGCATATCCGCACCATCGGGCTTTACCGCAACAAGGCGAAGAACGTCATCAAGCTCTCGCGCATTCTGGTCGATCACTACGGCGGGCAGGTCCCGTCCAGTCGCGCGGCGCTGCAATCGCTGCCCGGCGTGGGGCGCAAGACCGCCAATGTGGTGCTCAACATGTGGTGGCGCTTTCCGGCGCAGGCGGTGGACACGCATATCTTTCGCCTCGGCAACCGCTCGGGGATCGCCCCCGGGAAGGACGTTGTCGCCGTCGAACGCGCGATCGAGGACCATGTGCCCGCCGAGTTCCAGCTTCAGGCGCATCACTGGATGATCCTGCACGGGCGTTACGTCTGCAAGGCGCGCAAGCCCGCCTGCGCCGCCTGCCTGATCCGCGACCTGTGCGCCTATGAGGAGAAAACGCTTTGAAACGCTATCAGGTGGCCGGGATCGGCAATGCCGTGGTCGATGTGCTCAGCACCGTGCCCGAGGATTTCCTGGCCGATCACACCGTCCGCAAGGGCATCATGCAACTGATCGAACGCGACCGGGCCGAAGCCCTGCACGCGGCGATGACCGCCCATGACACCGCGCCCGGCGGATCGGTGGCGAACACGCTGGCGGGCCTGGGCAAGCTGGGGCTGCGCACGGCCTTTACCGGGCTGGTGGCCGATGACGAGCTGGGCCGGGGCTATGCCGCCGACATGGCCGCGCAGGGCACGGATTTCCCCAACCCGCCCGCCGAGGAGGCCACGCTGCCGACCTCGCGCTGCATGATCTTCGTCACCCCCGATGGCGAGCGGTCGATGAACACCTATCTGGGCATCTCGGCCGAACTGGGCCCCGATGACGTGGACGCAAGCGTCATGGCCGCCAGCGAAATGGTGTATCTCGAGGGCTATCTGTTCGACAAGCCAAAGGGCAAGCAGGCGTTTCTCAAGGCGGCGCGGGCCTGCCGGGGCGCAGGCGGGCGTGCGGGCATCGCGCTCTCGGATCCGTTCTGCGTGGACCGCCACCGCGCCGATTTCCAGGCGCTGGTGGCCAACGACATGGATTTCGTCATCGGGAACGAGGCCGAATGGGTCGCGCTTTACCGCGCCAACGATCTGGATGATGCCCTGGCCATGGCGGCGCGGGTCTGCCGGCTGGTGGTGTGCACGCGGTCGGGCGATCCGGTGCGCATCCTGCATGACGGGAAGGTGTCCGAGGTCCCGGTGGACCGCGTGACGCCCGTGGATGCCACCGGCGCGGGCGACCAGTTCGCTGCCGGGTTCCTCTACGGCCTGACGCAGGGGCTGGGGCTCGAGCCCGCGGCGCGCATGGGCTGCATCGCCGCGGCCGAGGTGATCGGCCATCTGGGTGCGCGCCCGCTGACCGATGTCGGCGCCAGGTTCCGCCGCGCCGGGCTGATCTGACGCCGGTTTCCGGGCGACGCCTCCGCCCGTGATGGCGGCACCTGCGCGCCGAACGTTGCGCCTTCACCCCCCCCCCGGCCGGGCATTTGCGCGCTTGCCAGACCGGTGCCGTTGCGCCAGTCTTGCAGCGGTTCGCACCCTGCAAGCTGTGCCCCCAACTTTCGAGGTCATGATGCTGAAACACCTGTCCGCGGCTGCCCTCGCCGTCCTGCTGGCCGCCCCCACTCCCGCTGCCGCCGATCCCTTTGTCGAGGCACTGGAAACCGCGCTCGACGCCTATCGCGACGGTGACCTGCAATACGCGGGCGACGAACTGGCCGAAGCGCAGCGGTTGCTGGCCGACATGAAGGCACAGGGGCTGGCCGCCTTCCTGCCCGAGCCCCCGGACGGCTGGTCGCGCGAGGTCGACACCGAGGCCGCGTCCATGCTGGGCTTCATGGGCGGCGGTGTCATGGCCCAGGCGACCTACAGCGGCCCCGACGGGCGGTTCGACCTTTCGCTGATGGCCGACAATCCGATGGTCGCGCAACTGGCCATGATGCTGGGCAACGCCGGGATGCTGGCCCAGATGGGCGGACAGATCGAACGCATCAACCGCGTCCGCTTCCTGCGCGAGGATCGCAGCCTGCGCGCCATCGTCGGCAACCGCGTGCTGGTCACCGCCGAGGGTGCGGACCCGGCACTGATGATCCCGGTGCTGGAGGCCATGGACTTCCGAGCGCTGGAGAATTTCGGCGGCTGAACCGGACCGTTCGCGCCGGTGAGCGATTGCAGCACCGTCACATTCGCCCCATATATCGACGCGAAGATGCGATGATCATGCCCCGCGGCAGCCTCAGAGGATGCCTCCCAGGAAACCCCAGAGGAAACGATGAACGGATACGTCAAGACAGCGATGCTCATGGCGGCGATGACCGCGCTCTTCATGGGCGTGGGCTATGTGATCGGCGGCGCCGCCGGGGTGGTGATCGCGCTGGCGGTGGCGGCGGCGATGAACGCCTGGGCGTACTGGAACTCGGACAAGGCGGTGCTGCGCATGTACAACGCGCAGGAATGCGGCCCGCAGGTGGCGCCGCAACTTCTGCGCATGGTACACCGGCTGGCCGCCGATGCCGACATGCCCGCGCCGCGCGTCTATGTGATCGAAAATGACCAGCCCAACGCCTTTGCCACCGGGCGCAACCCGGAAAACGCCGCCGTGGCGGCGACCACGGGGCTCTTGCGGCGCATGTCGGATGACGAGGTGGCGGCGGTGATGGCGCATGAATTGGCGCATATCCGCAACTATGACACGCTGATCATGACCGTGACCGCGACCCTTGCAGGGGCGATCTCGATGCTGGCGAATTTCGCCTTCTTCTTTCGCGGCGGGCGCAATCAGGGGGCGGGCGGGGTCATCGCGATGCTGGCGGTGATGATCCTCGCGCCGTTGGCAGCGGCACTGGTGCAGATGGCGATCTCGCGCTCGCGCGAGTACGAGGCCGACCGCGTGGGCGCCGAGATCTGCGGCAACCCGCTGTGGCTGGCCTCGGCGCTGGAAAAGATCCAGGGCTTCGCCAGCCGGATCGACAATGACGAGGCCGAGCGCAACCCGGCCACCGCGCATATGTTCATCATCAACCCCCTGCATGTGCACAAGCGCGACAAGCTGTTTTCGACCCACCCCAGCACCCACAACCGGATCGAAGCGTTGCAGAAGATGGCCGAGGAGCAGGGCATCCGGATGCGCGCCGGCGGCGTGGCCCGCGGCCCCTGGGCGTGATCTGAGAACCCCGCCCCATCCTGTCGGCACCGTGGCGCCCCACCCACCCTGCCGCCCTGCGCCCCGGTGCCGACGGGGCGGAGCGGGGTTGACGCTTCCTGGCCTGCCCGGCATATCGCCTGCGCACCGCAGCGAAGCAGAGGGCAGGGCCCATGCAACCCGGCAAGCTCCGATCCGCCGTTACCGGGCGCAATTTCTATGGCCGCGTCAAGGGCAAGACGCTGAAACCCGCGCAGGAGCGGTATCTGACCGAGGACCTGCCGCGCCTGCAGCTACGCGGCGTGACGGTGGCGGACAACCCGGCGCGCGCGGTGTTGGACCCGGGTGCGGTGTTCGGGGACGACCGGCCCCTGTGGCTGGAAGTCGGCTTCGGCGGTGGCGAGCACATGGTGGCGCAGGCGCAGGCCAACCCGGGCGTCGGGCTGATCGGGTGCGAGCCGTTCCTGAACGGGGTCGCCATGGCGCTGGGCCGGATCCGGCGCGCCGGGGTCGGCAACATCCGCCTGCACCCCGGGGATGTGCGCGACCTGTTCGACGTGCTGCCCGATGCCTGCCTGAGCCGCGCCTTCCTGCTGTATCCGGACCCCTGGCCCAAGGCGCGCCATCACCGCCGCCGCTTTGTTACCCCTGAGCACCTGCACCCGCTGGCACGTGTGCTGCGCCCCGGTGCGGAGTTCCGCATCGCCACCGATATTCCCGACTACGTGCGCCAGACACTCGAGGAAGTGCCGCAGGCCGGGTTCCGCCGCGTCGATCACGCGCTGGATGCGGCCTGGCCGGACTGGACCCGCACCCGCTACGAGGCCAAGGCCCTGCGCGAGGGCCGCACGCCGCATTACCTGACCTTCCTGCGCGCGTGATCCGGCGCGCCCGCGTTCCGCCTCGCCCCGCGCCCCTTACCCGGCGCCCTGGCGCCGGGTAGCGCCCCCGAGGCGTGCCGGGGAGGGTGGGAGGGAGGCCCGCCGAGGGGGCGCTTCAGACCCTTCGCGCATGGGATCGCCGCGTCAGCCGCTGTCCAGCACCTTGCGCAGCGCGCGCAGCACCGGGAGCACGGTGCGGGCGCGGTCGGTGCCCACGGTTTCGACCATTTCCGAAATCAGCGGCGTCAGTGCGGTCAGCGCCGCGTCGCGCGCCCGTCGTCCCGCCGGGCTGAGCGCCACGAACTTGCGCCGCGCATCGTCCCAGTCGGGGCGGATGTGGATGTATCCGGCCCATTCCAGCTTCGCCAGCGTGTTGGTCATCGCCCCGCGGGTGACGTGAAAGGCGCGGGCCAGTTGCGCGGGCGAGCGTTCCTCCTGCGCATGGGCCAGCAGGTTCAGCACCGCGAAATGCGACAGCTCCATCCCCTTTGGCAACACGCGCGACAGGCGCGCACGGGCCATCTGGTCGGTGATCAGCAATTCGCTGAACAGCGCGTTGCCGATATCGCCGACCTTCGCCTCGGTCATGGCCCGGCAAAGTCCCGGTCATGGCGCAGGGCGGGAACCCTGGCACGGGCGCGGTCCACCTCGCTCAGGTCCAGGTCCACCAGCGTCACCCCCGGCGCAGTCCCGGCATCGGCCAGCACCTCGCCCCAGGGCGCCACGGCGAGCGAATGCCCGTGCGTGCGCCGCGACCGGCCCGCCTGCGCCGCGTGTTCGCCGGTCTGCGCGGGCGCCAGCACGAAGGCGCCGGTCTCGATCGCGCGGGCGCGCAGCAGCACTTCCCAATGCGCCTGCCCGGTCTCGGGGGTGAAGGCCGCGGGCACGGTCAGCACCTGCGCCCCCGCCTGCGCCAGCGCGCGATAGAGGTAGGGAAAGCGCAGGTCGTAGCAGATGGTCAGCCCCAGCGTGCCCATCGGGGTCTCGGCCACCACCGCGGTTTCGCCGGGGCGGAATCCGTCGGATTCGCGCCATGTCTCGGTCTCCGAGACATCCACGTCGAACATGTGGATCTTGTCATAGCGCGCTGCCACCGCGCCCTCGGGGGTGATGAGAAAGGAGCGGTTGGCGAAGCGCCCATCCGCATCCGTGGTCTTCAGCGCCAGCGAGCCCAGCAGCACCCACAGGCCCAGCGCCTGCGCCTCGGCCCTTACCGCGGCGAGCATGGGGTCCTCGGTCTCCATCGTCAGCACCGCGCGCTGATGACTGCGCGAGGAGGAGACGCAATTCGTCACCTCGGGCGTGAGCGCGATCTGCGCGCCTTCCTGCGCTGCCGTTTGCAGACGCTCCAGCACCGTGTCCAGGTTCTCCGCCGGGTCGTCGCTACTGGTCATCTGGATCAGGGCGGCGCGCATCGCTCAGTCCCCCGTGGCGTTCAGCAGCGCGTCCAGCTTGCCCGCGCGCTCCAGCGCGTAAAGCTCGTCACAGCCGCCGACATGGGTGGGGCCGACGAAGATCTGCGGCACCGTGCGCGCGCCGCCCGCACGCTGGATCATCTCGGGCTTGCGGCCGGGGTTGGTGAGCACGTTGATTTCGCTGAACGACACCCCCTTGGATTTCAGCAACCGCTTGGCGGCATGGCAGAATCCGCAAAGCGGCGAGGTGTAGATTTCGACAGGTTGCATGGGCGCGTGTCCGGGTTCGGGGGTTGCCGGGACTATACGCGATTATCGCCCCGGCGCAACGCGGGCCAGCGCCACCACCCGGACCGAGGCGGCGCCGGCGCTGGTGCACGCCTCGGTCGCGGCGGCAAAGGTGGCCCCGGCGGTCATCACGTCATCGACCAGCAGGATATCGCGCCCGTCGATGCGGGCGCCCTGGCGCGGGTGCGGGGCGACGGCATCGGCCAGATTGTCGAACCGCCCGCGCCAGCCGCGCCCGTCCTGCGTGCCGGTGTGGCGGGTGCGGATCAGCAGGTCCGGGCAATGCTCCAGCCCTGCAAGCCGCGCCAGCCCCGATGACAGCAGCGCCGCCTGATTGTAGCGCCGTTTGGCCAACCGCAGCCAATGCAGCGGGATCGGCGCGACCAGCATGCCGGGGCGCAGAAGCGGACGCGCGGCGTGCAGCAGCCAGGGTGCTGTGGCGCGGGCGTAGTCATGCCGGTCATAATACTTCAGCCCCAGCACGATGGTGCGGGACTTGTCGCCATAGAGCATCGCCGCGCGCCCCTGCGCCCAGGGCCGGGCGATGCGCAGGCATTCATCGCAGAGCACGGGCGTGGCGCCGAGATCGCCCGGCAGCGGCAGGCCGCAGCCGTCGCAGGCCAGCCCGTGGATGAACCCCGCCGCCTGCCAGCACGATGGGCAGAGCGCGTGTTCGGTATCGGTCAGCGTGTCGCAGGTCAGGCATTGCGGCGGGTAGATTGCGCGCAACAGGCTTTGCAACATCCCCCCGCCTCCCTACATCCCTGTGAAACAACATCCTCGTGAAACAACCCCGAGGCCGCATGTCCCAGCCCCAAGCCATCGCCGATCCGGACGCCCTGCGCCGCAACCGCCAGCGCGCGCAACCCGATTCGTTCCTGCATCTCGAGGCCCGCGACGAACTTCAGCATCGCCTCGCCGAAGTTAACAGAAGGTTTACGCGCCCGGCGATCGTCACCGGGCTGCCGCAGGTCTGGGCGGATTTCCTGCCCGGAGCGACCGTGGTGCCCGACGATCCGGTGCTGGAGTTGGAGCCTGGGGCGCATGATCTGGTGATCCACGCCATGGCGCTCCATTGGGCCGCCGACCCGGTCGGCCAATTGATCCAGGCCCGCCGGGCACTGGTCGCTGACGGGCTGTTGATGGCGGTGGCCCTTGGTGGACAGACGGCGGCCGAGGCCCGCTCGGCGCTCGCGCAGGCCGAGGCGGAGCTGACCGGGGGGCTGTCGCCCCGCATCCTGCCCATGGGCGAGATCCGCGACCTGGGCGCGCTCTTGCAACGCGCGGGGTTGGCGCTGCCGGTGGCCGACAGCGTGACCTTGCGCGCGGCCTACCGTGACCTGCGGCACTGGGCCGCGGACCTGCGCGCCATGGGCGAGCGCAACGCCATGGCGGCACGCGACCGCAGCCCGCCGCCGCGCGCGCTGTTTGACCGGGCCGAAGACCTCTGGCGCGCGCATTTCCCGGCTGAAGGCAACCGCATGCTGGCCACGTTCGAGCTGATCTTCCTTACCGGCTGGGCGCCGGATGAAAGCCAGCCGCAACCGCTGCGCCCCGGATCGGCCAGCCACCGGCTCGCCGAAGCCTTGGGCACGCAGGAAGAACCGTTGCCGGAAAGCATCAAAATCCCGCGCAAAGATTGATTCTGCGACCGAACCCTTTATGTCGCGTCTCGGTGGCGATGAACCGGGGAGAGTGCTATGAAGGACACAGTGATGCTTGACGCAAAGCCAGCCAAGGCGGCGCAAGGCTGCCCCGTCCATATGGACCACCCCGGCGAGGGGCGACTGGCCCATGCCCAGCCCGACCATCCCCCGGTCCCGCAGGCGAAGATCGGCGTGCTGATCGCCAACCTCGGCACCCCGGACAATTACGACTACTGGTCCATGCGGCGCTACCTGAACGAGTTCCTGTCGGACAAGCGGGTCATCGATTATCCGGCGTGGAAATGGCAGCCGCTCCTTCAACTGGTGATCCTGTCCAAGCGACCCTTCACAAGCGGTGCGAATTACAAGTCCATCTGGAACCACGACAAGGGTGAAAGCCCGCTGATGACCATCACCAAGGATCAGACCGCCCGGCTGGCCGAGGTGATCGCCGAGCGTTTCGGCGACGGCGTGATGGTCGATTTCTGCATGCGCTACGGCAACCCGTCCACCAGGTCCAAGGTCGACGAGATGGTCAAGGCCGGGTGCGAGAAAATCCTGTTCTTCCCGCTTTACCCGCATTACGCCGGCGCCACCTCGGCCACCGCCTGCGACCAGTTCTTCCGCGCGCTGATGGAGCAGAAGTGGCAGCCCGCCGCGCGCACCGTGGCACCCTATTACGAGCATCCCGCCTACATCGACGCGCTGGCGCAGTCGGTGAGCCGCGCCTATGACGCCATGGACGAAAAGCCCGAGGTGCTGGTCGCCAGCTACCATGGGATGCCCAAGCGCTACCTGCTGGAAGGCGACCCCTACCACTGCCAGTGCGCCAAGACCACGCGGCTGCTGCGCGAGAAGCTGGGCTGGCCCGAGGCGGCGATCCAGACCACATTCCAGTCGGTCTTCGGCTCCGAGGAATGGCTGCGGCCCTACACCGTGGATCATGTCGCCGATCTGGCCAAACAGGGGGTGAAGCGGCTGGCGGTGGTGGCACCGGCCTTTTCCGCCGACTGCATCGAGACGCTGGAAGAGATCAACGAAGAGATCAAGGAAAGCTTCGAGGACGCGGGCGGCGAGCATTTCACCTACATCCCTTGCCTGAACGATGACGCGGCGCATATCGACGCGCTGGCGCAGGTGATCGAAAGCAATCTGGCGGGCTGGACCGGCTGAACCCCCGCTATCGGTTATGTTGGGGGGGTGCGCCCCTACGCTCACCCTGCACGCCCGGGGCGTTATTCCGCGCTCCTGCGGCGTAGTGCGCTTCGGAAATCGCTCAGCGCGAAGGCGCCCAGCGCAGCCCCGGCGGCAAAATAGACCGCCCCGCCGAAGGCAACCAGCGCCGCGAGTGCCGCATAGCGCAGCCCGGATGTGGCCAGCCAGGGCGCCAGCGCCAAAGCCGCAAGCCACAGCGCCATGCCCATCAGCGCCGCTGCCGCCACCTGCCGCCAGAGCCGCTGGCGGAAGCGGTCGTCCGGCTCGGCGGCGCGGCCCAGCGGGCGGGCGCCGCGCCAGAGTTGCCAGACCATCACCCAGGCGGCGGCGCTGGTGGCCAGCGCGGCGGCGATATAGCCGATCAGCGGCGCCAGCCCCACCGCCAGCACCGCATTCACCACCATCGCCACCACGGCGTAGTTGAACGGACGGCGCGTATCATGGCGCGCGAAATAGAG
>SKMI01000351.1 GCA_007121115.1 Paracoccaceae bacterium
CGACGACCTCCCACCCATGGCACCTCGGGGGCGCTGTCCGGCGCAAAAGCGCCGGACCGGGCGCTCAGCCCTGAAGCGGGCGCATCGTGGCGCCGTAGCGCAGGATCTTGTCGCGGTAGACCTGCGCCGATTGTTCCAGCCGCTTCAAGGCCTGTTCGTCCAGCGTGCGGACCACGCGGCCCGGGCTGCCCATGACCAGCGCGTGATCGGGGATTTCCTTGCCCTCGGTCACGAGCGCCCCGGCGCCGATCAGACAGCCCTTGCCGATCTTCGCGCCGTTCAGCACCATCGCCCCCATGCCCACCAGCGCGCCGTCGCCCACGGTGCAGCCGTGCAGGATCGCCCGGTGCCCGATGGTGCAGTTGCGCCCCACCTGCAGCGGAAAGCCGGGGTCCGTGTGCAGCACGCAGAGGTCCTGGATATTGCTGCCCTCGCCGATATGGATCGCCTCGTTGTCGCCGCGCAGCACGGCGCCGAACCAGATCGACACCCAGGGTTCCAGAACCACCTGCCCGATCACGCTGGCATTGGGCGCGATGAAACGCTCTCCCTCAGGCGGCAGCACGGGTGCGTGGTTTTCATACTCGAAGAGCATCCGCCCGCCTCAGCCGTCCAACGAGGCGATGGCGCGGGCCAGCACCGGCACGCTCTGCGGGTTCAGCCCGGCGATGTTGATGCGCGAATCGCCGACCATGTAGATGCCGTGGTCTTCGCGCAGCCGCGCCACCTGCTCGGGCGAGAGGCCAAGGCGCGAGAACATGCCCCGGTGCCGGGCGATGAAATCGAACCGGTCCGAATTGGTCAGGCGGCGCAGTTCGTCGGCCAGTTGCGTGCGCAGGCCCAGCATGGAGTTGCGCACATCCTCCAGTTCCGCGGCCCAGTCGGCGCGCAGATCGTCGCTGTCCAGCACCGTGCTGACCAGCCGCGCGCCATGGTCCGGCGGGAAGGAATAGTTGACCCGGTTCAGCGTGTTGAGGTTGCCCTGCACCACGTCGCGGTCGGTGCCCGTGTCCGACAGCGCCATCAGCACGCCAGCGCGTTCGCGATAGACGCCGAAGTTCTTGGAACACGAGGCCGCGATCAGCACTTCGGGCAGCGCCCTGGCGATCAGGCGGGTGCCGTAAGCGTCCGCCTCCAGCCCGTCGCCGAAGCCCTGATAGGCGATGTCGATCCAGGCCAGCGCACCCTTCTCGGCCAGCAGATCGGCCACCGCCTGCCATTGCTCGGCGGTCAGGTTGGCGCCTGTGGGGTTGTGGCAGCAACCGTGCAGCAGCACCACATCGCCGCGCTTCACGGCGGCCAGATCGGCCATCATGCCGTCGAAATCGACCTCGCCGGTGCTGACATCGAAATAGCGGTAGGACGCCTGCGGAACCTTCAGGTAATTCAGGATCGCCGGGTGGTTGGGCCATGTGGGGTCCGACAGCCAGACCGTCGCCTCGGGAGCGGTGTTGCGGATCAGTTCGGCGGCGATCCGGATGGCGCCGGTGCCGCCTGGCGTGGCGATCGAGGCGGTGCGCGCGGGGTCATGCGCCTCACCCAGCACCAGCTTCGCCATGGCCGCGTTGAAGGCCGGATCACCCGGCAGGCCGACATAGGCCTTGGTCGTCTCGGCCTCCCACACACGGGTGGCGGCGGTGCGCACGGCGCGCATGACCGGGGTGCGGCCCTCGGGGTCCTTGTAGACGCCGACGCCGAGGTCGATCTTGTCGTCGCGCGGGTCGGCGCGGAACTGCGCCATCAACTGGATGATCTTGTCCGGGGCGGGCGGGGTCAGGGTCTCGAACATGCGGTTTCCTGTGATGAAATCGGGTCGGGCGAGTGTAGGCCCAACCGCCTGGAGTGACAATGCGCCCCCCGCGCCTGTAGGATGCGCCAAGGCAACCGGAGAGGACATCATGCGACTGGCAATCTGCACCGCGCTCGCGCTTCTGGCCACCCCCTTGGCGGCTGACCCGCTGCCGCAGCTCCATGACGTGACCGGCGTGGCCTTCGACGATGTGCTCAACGTCCGCACCGAACCCACCGCAAGCGCCCCCGCCATCGGCGGGCTGGCGCCGGACGCGCGCGGGGTGGAGGTGACGGCGCTTGATGCGCGCGGCACCTGGGGCCGGATCAACTGGGCCGAGGGGACGGGCTGGGTCTTCATGCGCTACATGGCGGCGCGCGGGGTGCATATCGACAACTACAACCTGCCCGTAGGGCTGCGCTGCTTCGGGACCGAGCCGTTCTGGTCGCTGCGCCACGAGGACGGGCTGATGGTCTCCGAATCGATGGGCGAGGACCCCGAACGCTTCACGCTGGAGATCGCGCAGGACGCCATGGGCCGCAATGACCTGCGCCGGATGATCCGGGCCGAGGGGGGGGCGGTGGCCTATGTCTATCAGCAGGAGTGTTCGGACGGGATGAGCGACCGGCTTTACGGGCTGGCGGTGGGCTGGATGCCGGGGCCGGAGGCGCCGCTGATGACCGGATGCTGCGCGCTGGCCGGGCCTGCGGGGCCGTGAGGTGGCCTGACGCAGGTTCGCGCGCCCTTACGGGTGCAAGCGGCTGATCACGGCGGAAAAAAGCGCCCTC
>SKMI01000278.1 GCA_007121115.1 Paracoccaceae bacterium
ACCGAGACCAGATCGCCCGAGGCCAGATAACCGAGCCCCGTCACCGCGTCGGCGTGGCCTTGCGTCTCCCGGTTCCCACCGCTCTCGGTGTCCAGCTGCGTGATGGTCCCGTCCCGAAACCCCGCCGCCAGCGTCCCCCCATCGGGCGACAGCGCCAGCGAAGCGATCGCGGACATGCCCGGGTCGGTGGCCAGATCCGGCACCCGGGCCTCCGCGCGCCAGACCGCGATGCGCCCGTCCTGCCCGGCAGTGGCGAAGCGTCCATCCGGCATCAGCGCCACGCCGGTCACGTTGCCCTCGTGGAACCGCGTGACCGTCTGCGCCGCGCCCGAGCCCATGTCCCACAGGATCGCGCGGGTGTCGAAGCCGCCCGAAAGCGCCCGGTCTCCGTCCAGGGCCAGTGCGCCCACCGGCCCGCCATGGCCCAGCAGGTCCTGCGCTACCGCAGGCACGCCAGTTACCAGCCCGGCGGCCAGGGTCAGGACAGACAGGCGCAAGCGCACGCGGATATCAGTTGCCGATCAGGTTGCTGCCCGGATCGCTGACCCGCGCGCCTTCGGTGGTGAAGGCCGTATGGCTGGGCTGCTGATACGAGCCGTCCAGCACGAAGGCCGCGCCGATGGCCAGCGCCACGGCGAAGACAACGGCGGCAAGGAATGCTTTCATCTGGGGTCTCCTCTCATCGGGGGGCGCGGGCGGCGTTCGGCGCCGCGCGCGCGTCAAGCCCGGCGCGCAGGCGCCCGGCAATCTGGTCAAACATCGCAGCCACGGGTCCGTCGGGGTCGCGCACCAGCAACGGGCGGCCGCTGTCCGAGGCCGCGCGCAATTCCATGGTCAGCGGCACCGCGCCCAGGAAGGGCACGCCCAGTCGCGCGGCCTCGGCCTCGGCCCCGCCGTCGCCGAAGATCGCGTGGCGGCTGCCGCAATCGGGGCAGATGAAATGGGCCATGTTCTCGATCAGCCCCAGGATCGGAACATCGACCTTGCCGAACATGGTGATCCCGCGTCGCGCGTCGATCAGCGACAGATCCTGCGGGGTGGAAACGATCACAGCGCCCGCCAGCCGTGTGCCCTGCGCCAGCGCCAGTTGCGCGTCACCGGTGCCCGGCGGCATGTCCACCACCAGCACATCCAGCGCGCCCCAGTCGACATCGGCCATCATCTGGGTGATCGCCGACATGATCATCGGCCCGCGCCAGACCATCGCCGTTTCCGGGTCCACCAGCACGCCCATGGACATGGCCGCCAGCCCGTGCGCCTGCATCGGTTTCAGCTTGCGCCCCGGCCCGGCGGCGGGCCGTCCGTGCAGGCCCAGCAGCGTGGGCAGCGAAGGGCCGTAGATATCGGCGTCCAGCACGCCCACCTTCAGCCCCTGCCCCCGCAGGGCGAGAGCCAGATTGACGGCGGTGGTGGACTTGCCCACCCCGCCCTTGCCCGAGGCGACGGCGATTACATGCCCCACCCCCGCCAGCGGGTCCGGTTTCTGACTTTGGGTGCCCGGCTTCAGACTGGGCGGCGCCTTGGCTTGGGGCTTCGCCCCGGCGGCTTCGGCGGTCAGCACCACCAGCACGCGCTCCACCCCCGGCAGGGCGCGCAGATGCGCCTCGGCCCTTGCGCGCAGGGGTTCCAGCGCGGCGGCCTGATCCGCAGGCGTCTGGATCGCCAGGCTGACGCGCCCGCCTTCGACGCTAAGCCCCGCCACCCGGCCCGAAGCGCCCAGCGGCACCCCGTCGGGCAGCATCAGCGCGTCCAGCGCCTGCAGGATTCGGTCACGGTCCAGTCCGGCGGTCATCGGCGTTCATCAGTCCGAAACGGGTTTCAGGGCTGACACAGCCCGGCCCCTTCCAGGAACCGGGCTGCGCACTCAGTCGGTCGCCAGTGGCGGTTCACTCGGCCGGTGTCTGCTGCACCTGCGCGGTGTTGCGCGCCTGCGTGGACTTCACTTCCTCGACCCAGAGCGAGTGGTGCTCCTTGGCCCAGTTCTCGTCCACCTCGCCCGAACCCATGGCATCGAACGCGCCCTCCATACCGACCGAGCCGATGTAGATATGCGCGATCACCAGCGCCGACAGCGCCGCTGCGACAAGGGCATGCAGGATCTGGTAGAACTGCCAGTCCGCGGCCGAGGCCACCTCGCCCGGGAACAGAAGCATGATCCCGGTCCAAGACAACAGCGCGCCGCCGATGATCACCGACCAGAAGATCAACTTCTGCCCGGCGTTGAACTTGCGTGCGGGTGGGTGGACACCCTTCTTGAGAAGACCGCCGCCCATCTTGAGCCACTGCCAGTCCAGCCGGTTCGGCACATTGTGGATCACCCAGAGCAGGAAGATCAGCACCAGCGAGGCCATGAACGGCCAGGCCAGATAGTTGTGCGCCACCTTGCCCCAGGCCGAGAGCGTGCCGAAGGCGCCTTCGCCAATGATCGGCCGGATCACCGATTTGCCGATTATCAGATTGAGCCCCGTCAGCGCCAGGATGATGAAGGTGCTGGCCAGAGTCCAGTGCGCGAAGCGTTCCACCGCGTTGAATCGCAGGATCTTGCGCCCCGAGAAGCCACCGTCGATGCGGATCTTGCCCCGGAACATGTAGAACAGCGCCAGCAGCACCACCATGCCCACCACGGCGACGATCGACAGCGTGTGCAGGGTCTGCCCCTGCAGCGCCGCCCAGCCTTTGTTGTCGGGGACGATCAGGTTGCCCGAGGCCTGATCCGGGATGGTGACGCGCCCGCTGACGGTGCCGCCAGCGCCCAGCGCCTCGAACATCGCGTCCTCGTTCACCGAGCTTTCGCGCGGGTTGACCTGCGCCTCGGCCGCCATGGGCAGCACCAGCGTGATCAGCGCCAGCGCCGCCAGCGCAGCGGCCAGCCGTGATAGGAATGTTCTGGTCATGGTCTTCCCCCCTCAGACCGTCACGGTTTCGCCGTAAGCCGTGCGCCAGCCCCAGGCGCCCGAGCCGTAGCCGCGCGTGACCACCCGCTCGCGGTAGATTTCGGCGATGATGTCGCCGTCACCGGCCAGCAGCGACTTGGTGGAACACATCTCGGCGCAGAGCGGAAGCTTGCCCTCGGCCAGACGATTGGAGCCATACTTGACGTATTCGGCCTGGCTCATGTCCGTCTCGGGCCCGCCGGAGCAGTAGGTGCACTTGTCCATCTTGCCCCGGGTGCCGAAGTTCGCCGTTCGCGGGAACTGCGGCGCGCCGAAGGGGCAGGCATAGGAGCAGTAACCGCAGCCGATGCAGGTGTCCTTGTTGTGCAGCACGACGGCGTCGGCGGTGGTGTAGAAGCAATCCACCGGGCAGACGGCGGCGCAGGGCGCATCGTCGCAGTGCATGCAGGCCATGGAGACCGAGCGCTCGCCCGGCAGCCCGTCATTGATGGTCACCACCCGGCGCCGGTTGATGCCCCAGGGCACCTCGTGCTCGTTCTTGCAGGCGGTCACACAGGCCTGACATTCGATGCAGCGGTCGGCATCGCAAAGGAATTTCATCCGTGCCATTTGTTCAATCCTCCCTTATGCCGCCGCGATCTGGACAAGCGTGACCTTGCCCTCGTGCATGCCGGTCACCGGGTCATAGCCATAAGTCGTGACGGTGTTGACGGATTCGCCCAGGACGATCGGATCGGTCCCTTCCGGGTAATTCCCGCGCTGATCCTCGCCCTGGAACCACCCGGCGAAGTGGAAGGGCATGAACGCGAGGCCCGAATTCACCCGCTCGGTCACCAGCGCCTTGACGCGGGTGCGCGAGCCGCCTTCGGCCCCCGTCACCCAGACCCAGCCGCCATCGACGATGCCGCGGGCCTCCGCGTCCGCCGGGTTGATCTCGACGAACATGTCCTGCTTGAGTTCCGCCAGCCACGGGTTCGAGCGGGTTTCCTCGCCGCCCCCCTCGTATTCGACCAGACGGCCCGAGGTGAGGATGATCGGAAACTCCTGCGCCACGCCGCGATCCACCGCATCCTGCTGCACCACCGCGCCGATGTTCGGCACACGGTGCTGGCGGCGGTCCGGGTTGGTGGGGTAGCTGGCCACCAGATCGGGCCGTGCGGTGTAGATCGGCTCGCGGTGCACCGGGATCGGGTCCGGCAGGTTCCAGGCCACGGCGCGGGCCTTGCCGTTGCCGTAGGGCACGCAGCCGTGCTGCAGCGCCACCCGCTGGATCCCGCCCGACAGATCGAGCGACCAGCTCACGCCGTCCATGGCCTCTTCGTCACCGCCAGCGACCTGCAGGATCGTGGCCAGTTCGTCCTCGGTGAGGTCGGCATCCCAGCCAAGCTCCCTGAGAACGCCATAGGTGAACTGCGGATAGCCGTCCTCGATCTCGGACCCCACGGGCCAGGAGCCTTCTGCCAGCAGCGTCTCGCCGTCGCGCTCCAGCCCGAAGCGCGGACGGAACGCGCCGCCGCCCTCCATCGGGTGCAGGTTGGTGTTGTAGAGGATATGGCTGCCCGGATGCCGAAGCTCCGCAGTGCCCCAGCACGGCCAGGGCAGACCGTAATAGTCGCCCTTGACCTCGTCCGGTGCATCGGGCTTCGCGCGCAGCGTCACCAGGTCGAAATGCTCCTGATGCTGCATGTGCAGCTTCAAGCGCTCGGGCGACTGACCGGTGTAGCCGATGGACCACGACCCGCGATTGATCTCGCGCAGGATGGATTCGGCGGTCGGCTCCATGCCGAACTTGCCCTCGACCATCTCGTAGTTCTTGAACATCTCGTCGGCGAAGCCCAGACGCTCGGACAGCGCATGGATCACCGCGTAGTCGTTGTCGGATTCGAAGATCGGCTCCACGATCTTCTCGCCCCACTGGATCGAGCGGTTGGACGCCGTGCGGCTCCCCGAGACCTCGAACTGCGTGCAGATCGGCAGCAGATAGGTGTTGTCGGACCGCGAATGCAGCGCCGCAAAGGTGGTCGGATGCGGGTCGGCAACCACCAGCAGGTCCAGTTCGTTCATGCCGCGCTGCGCGTCGATCATGCGCGGCACCGTGTTGCCGCCATGGCCGAAGACCACCATCGCCTTGATGTTGTCGCGCTGGTCTACCTCGTCGGCATCGAGCGTCACCGCATCGAACCAGCGGGTCGAGGTGATGCCCGGGATGCCCATGTTCTGCTCGGCCGTGCGCGCATCGCGCCCGCCCTTGGCCGGGACGGCGTCAAAGCGGTTGACGAAGTAGTCATAGGGCACGTCCCAGACCCGCGACCAGTGTCGCCATGCGCCCTCGCCCAGCCCGTAGTAGCAAGGCAGGTTGCCCACATCGAGGCCGAAGTCCGTGGCGCCCTGCACGTTGCAGTGGCCGCGGAAGATGTTGGCGCCGGTGCCTTCATGGCCCACGTTGCCAGTGGCCAGCAGCAGCAGGTTGTAGGCGCGCACGTTCGCCGTGCCCACGGTGTGCTGCGTGCCGCCCATGCACCAGATGAATGTCGAGGGGCGTTCCTTGGCGAATTTCTCGGCCACGCGCTTGATCGTCTCGCCATCGACCCCCGTGATGTCCTCGACCAGCTCGGGGGTGTAGTCCTTCACGACCTCGCGGACCTGATCCATCCCCCAGACACGCTGGGCGATGTATTCGCTGTCCTCCCAGCCGTTCTCGAAGATATGCCAGAGCATCCCGTGGATCACGGCGATATCGGTGCCGGGGCGGAAGCGGACGTATTCCGTCGCATGGGCCGCCGTACGGGTGAAGCGCGGGTCCAGAACGATCACGTTGGCGTTCTGGGTCTCCTTGCCTTCAAGGATATGCTGCATCGACACCGGGTGCGCCTCGGCCGCGTTTGATCCCATGAAGATCACGGTCTTGGCATTTCGGATATCGTTGTAGCTGTTGGTCTGGGCGCCGTAGCCCCAGGTGTTGGCCACGCCCGCCACGGTGGTGGAGTGGCAGATGCGCGCCTGATGGTCCACATTGTTGGTGCCCCAGAATGCGGCGAACTTGCGGAACAGATACGCGCCTTCGTTCGAGAACTTGGCCGAGCCCAGCAGATAGACCGAGTCCGCGCCGGAATTCTCGCGGATGTCCAGCATCTTCTCGCCGATCTCGTCGATCGCCTGCTCCCAGGTGATGCGCTGCCACTCGCCGCCGACCTTCTTCATCGGATACTTGATCCGGCGGTCGCCGTGGACCAGTTCGCGCACCGAGGCGCCCTTGGCGCAATGCGTGCCGCGGTTGATGGGGCTGTACCAGCCGGGCTCCTGCCCGACCCAGACGCCGTTCTGCACCTCGGCCTTGACCGTGCAGCCCACCGAGCAGTGGGTACAGATGTTGGTCTTGATCTCCACCGGCGCGCTGCGGTCGGTGAAGCCCGACGCCTCGGCCCGCCGGGTCAGCCCGGCGCCCACGGTACCAATGGCAGCCAGACCGCCCACAGCCAGCCCCGAGGCGCGCAGGAAGCTGCGCCGGTCCAGGGGCTTCGCGGCCACGCCTGCGGCCATCTGCGACAGACGGCCCGAGGCCGCCGCTTCACGGGTTCTGCGTTTGACAAGCATCACTCATCTCCCCGGACGTAGTAGCGGTTCGTGCGATAGAAGTTTTCCACATGCTCGGTGACCTGGTAGCGCGCGCGCTTGCGGTCATCGCCGGTCTGGGCGAAGGCAGGGGTCGCCCGCCCCCCGGTCAGCGCGGTGGCGCCCGCGGCACCCGCCGCCGCCACGCCAAAGAACGCCCGGCGGCTCAGCCCGGGATTGGCCCGCTTTTCACTTGGTTTCGACATCCTGCAATCCTCCCGCAGTTGCCGGATACGCTGCTCCCGGGCGCATCCGAAGGTTCTGGTCACACGTCACGCCGCAAGCTGGAACGCCCGCGACTCGATATCCACGATCAGCCGGCCGATTTCTGCCAGCGGGCGATAGAGCCGCGCGCTGGGCGCCACGGCCAGATCGTCGAAGAACTGCGCCGCCCAGGGCGCGATATGGCTCTTGAAGAACGCCGCCTGCGTCTCGGCATCCATCGCCAGCGTGCCGTCGGCCATGTCGGCCATGACCTCGCACAGAAGCGCGATGTGATCCTCGGGCTCGTGCCGCCCTTCGGCGCGGGCGATGCCAAGGCGCGCCAGATCGCCGCGCAACTCGGCCAGCGGGCGTTCGTTCAGGAACCCGGTCAGGTAGAAGCTGGCATAGGGCAGCAACTCGCCGCGCCCGACCCCGACGAAAAGCTCGAAATACTCGCGCTCGGCCGCTTTCGCGTCGGTTTCGGCGGCAGCATCGGCCAGCGCTCCAAACGCCTGACCCAGCGCCGTAGAATCGCCCTTCAGCGCCGCCATGGCGTCCAGCGTTGCCGCATCCGGTGCTTTCGATAGCAACCGCGCAAGAAAGCGATACTGCTCGCTTCTTGCAAGGTCCACATTATCCGTTGCTGACCCGGTCACGGGCTGGCTGCGATCCATTCTGACGCTTTCCGCGGTTCCTGTTCGCATTTGCATGCGATTGCACGCAGGATAGCGAAACGCCTTGCCGCGTGTCCAGCGATATTGACAGCACGCACCGCGGCGGGATCATTGGACCATGGTCGTATGGCGCTCAGCCCGGACGCGCACCGCCGTGGCGCGGGCGGCGGGTCGGCTGGGGGCAAGCAGCCGTGCGCGGCGTCTGGGCATCGGTCGCATTCGCGGCGGTGCCGGGGGCGGTGGCCACGGCTTGCGCGCGCTCCTGCGGCGGCCGGTCTCGCCGCAAAGATGACGCCAGGTCAGGCCCTTCCGCCTCCGGTTGTGCTCCAGACCCGGTGTCCGCACTGCTCTTGGCCGCTGTGCCCGGCTCCGGGTCCGGCTCCGTGCCCGGCTCCGGGTCCGGCGCGGTTTCGGGGCCTTCCTTTGCCGTCTCATCCGGCGGCGCGGGGCGTTCGCGCAGCTGGCGCAGCATCTCGGCGGCGCGTTCGGGCGACGGCGCCACGCCGTCGCCGGGCACGCCGCCGGGGGTGTTCCAGTCCCAGGCGTAATCCACCGCCGGGTCGGCGTGATCGCGAATCGCCGGGGTCAGCATCCACATCCGGCGCAGCGCGGCATTCTTCAGCGCGCGCGGCACGCCGGGGCGGAGGAAGCCGCGGATGTCCGACCCGGCAACCAGATCCTCGATCTTCGGCAGGGCCGCCAGTTCTTCGGGGGTGATGGGAGCATGTTCCGGTTCGGTCGGGGTGTCTGTGACCTCAGCGCCTGGTTCCGATGTCGCCTCCGGCGCCGCTTCGGCGTCGATCTCCACCCCGGACCGCTTGCGCCGGGACCAGCGGCCAAGGAACCCTTCGTCATCATCGGGGCGGCGCGGCATGGCTTACCTCCGGCGTGGGTTGTTCACCCATTTGTCGGCCTCCTGCAGCACACGCGGCGCGCGGGCACTCATGGCGTTGGGGTTTACCGGCTGGCGCTTGCGCTTCTTGAAGGGGATGTCGACGTGGTGCTCGGCCACGAAATCGCCCACCATCTGTGCCACCGAGGCGGGCATGGGCACCGGCTCCACCAGCAGGTCCAGATCGCTGGCCAGCCCCTCGCCCTCATAGGGATCAACCGTCACGCAGACGATCTCGGCCCGTTCCGGCGTGGTGCCGCGCAGCGCCACCCAGACCGACGGCCGCCCCGAGGCCAGATTGTCCCGGTGATGCCCGGTGTCGCCCTGATAAAGCACCATGTCGCGCGCGCCCAGATACCAGGTTTCCACCCCATCCTCGCGCCCGATCAGCGTGCCTGGCGCGGCGGCGGGCTCCTGCGGAAGCACGGCGCTGGCGCGCATCTCGCCCGGCCCCCAGCGCGTCACCGGCGGGCGGCGGATGGCCAGAACGCCCAGTCGCAACACTTTCTGAACCATCGCGTGTCCCCTTCAGTTCAACGCCGGTTCGGCCAGCGGCAGGCCGGTCAGCAGGTTCTGCGGCTTCATCCGCACCGCGCCGTCCTGACCCAGCCCCAGGATCAGCCACACCGGCTGCCCGGCCATCTCGGCACGCACCCGCTTGCGGTCGGCGATCTCCAGCCGGAACAGCCCCACCATGGGCGCAGGCAGCGGCTTTCCGTGCCAGAGCGCGTTGCCGATGGCGGTGCCCGCCGGGTCCAGCCCCACGAACCAGCGCAGGTCCACATCGTCGGCGCGGGTCTGCGGCGTGACCGTCACCGACAGGCCCAGCATGTGGCGCAGGAAGGCGGCGATCGCCTCGGCCATGCCGCCCCGCGCCTGCGCGTCGCCGCCAAAGTTCAGCACCATGGTATGCGCGTCCGACCGGCTCCAGTAGGTCCAGGCGTTCTCGGCGCCCAGCACGTCCAGACTGTCGAGCCCGCCGGAAAACATCGCGGTCAGGGGCGAGGCATGTTTTTCAGCCTCGTAAAGCTGGACCAGTTCCTCGTCGGCCAGCAGCAGCATGTCGTCCTTCACATGCGCGCGCTGGGGGCGAAAGAAGCACTCGGCCGCGCGCAGCACCTGCGGGTCGTTGCAGCCGTCAAGCGCGTTGCGCAGGATCAGTTGCACCAGTTGCGACAGGAACACCTGCGGCAGGCTCTCGCCCGCGCGCATCAGCGCGGCATAGCCGTCCTCGATGGTGCCCACCGCCAGCAGCCGGTCGCGCAGGCCGATCAGGAAGCGCCAGTTTTCGCGCGCATCCGGGTCGGCCAGCGCGGCAATGTCTCCGTCGCTCACGGGCGCGCGCGGGCTCTCCATCATCCGCGCGTGCAGGTGGCGTTCAGCGGCGCACGCGTCCTCGGGCGGCAGCACCTCGGGGCGCGCCAGCCAGGCGAGGATCAACTCATCTGTGACCAGCATCCGGCCCGCGCGGTCCAGCCGCGTAAGGTGGTGCCCCGAGGCGACCCAGAACTCCGGCATCAGTCCCGCCCCCGCAATTCGAACAGGTCCACGCTCTCGTCGCTCTCCTCCTCGAAGAACTGGAACGCCCGGTCATGTCCCTGCAGGTGCGATCCGGAAAAGGCGGTTTCATCGCGCGGCTTGAGCGTCCGGAACTGCTCGCGGATCGCGCCTTCGTCAAACCGGCGGTGCAGCGCGACCAGCGTGTTTTCCGCGTGCCCCGCG
>SKMI01000064.1 GCA_007121115.1 Paracoccaceae bacterium
CTGACGGCCCAGAACCCGCGGCGGCGCGAGATGATGGGCATCATCGACTGGCGCATGGCGCAATGCGCCGCGCGCGATGTGGTGTTTCATTTCAATACCTTCGCCGAGGCCGAGGATGTGACCGCGCTGGAACCGGATGTGGTGATCATCGCCACCGGCGGGCTGCCCAACACGGAGCTTTTCGAAAGCGGCGCCGAAAACCCCAATGTCGTCAGCGCCTGGGACCTCATCGCGGGCGATGTGAAACCCGCCGGTCATGTGCTGATCTATGATGAAGCAGGCGACCATCCGGGCCTGATGGCCGCCGAGGTGGCGACGAACGCGGGCGCGCAGGTCGAGGTGATGACCCCCGACCGCAGCTTCGCCCCCGAGATCATGGGCATGAACCTCGTCCCCTACATGCGCGCGCTGCAGCACAGGGAGGTCACCTTCACCGTCGCCCGCCGCGTGCTGGACGTGGCGCGCGACGGCAACCGCCTGCGCGCCACCATCGGCACGGA
Organism: Paracoccaceae bacterium; assembly: GCA_007121115.1. Lineage (GTDB taxonomy): Bacteria > Pseudomonadota > Alphaproteobacteria > Rhodobacterales > Rhodobacteraceae > Rhabdonatronobacter. Next base: position 501 of record SKMI01000064.1, read on the forward strand.
TTACAGCGATTTCACGCAGCAACAGCACTACGATCAGGTGGTGGTGAATTACGGCACCATGCCGCTGGATGACCTGTATTTCGCCCTCAAGCCGCTGTCGCTGAACGGCGGCGCGGTGGATCATGAAGCACTTGTCGCCGGGAAGCCGCAGGACGTGACCCGCAACCCCGAGGGGCGCTTCCACCTCTACCGGATCGGCGATGCCGTCAGCGCGCGGAACACCCACGCCGCCATATATGACGCGCTGCGGCTGATGAAGGACATCTGAAACGCGCGGGCAGCGCCCGCATGATCCAGCATCCCAAGCGTGCGAGGTGGACTGGCAGGGGCGCACCAAGAGCGTTTTCCGCCCTGTGAGCCACAATCACCCGCCCCGCGCCAGCGCCCCAAGATTGGCCAGCGGGAAAACCGCCGGATCATCCTTCGGCCAGGGGCCCAGCGCCGCGCCAGGAAAGCGTGCACCAGGCAGCACCGCGCCTGACACCCCCCGACCGCGAAAGCCGCGACATCGCCGCCCAGCGCGACACCGATGACCCGCACCGGCAAGCGCCAGAGCGGATGATCCAAGGACAGTCCACAGTGCAACGGCGCCCGGCCAAGCTCCATCCAGCGCAAAATTCTTGACTTCACGGCCACGCGAGGTCACTATTTTACACCGCCGCAGACCGGTTGGATTTCCGGTTGGAACTGTCGGCAGAAGCGCCGCCCCAACCTCGTCCTTCGGTCTGGAGGGTCGCCCCAGCACGTATCGTCTCGGTGCAAGGGCAGTCTCGGCGCTATCTGTTTCTTGAAGAGTTGCCTCTGTGACGGTCTGTCGGCTGATGGGTCGTCCCGACACTGTTCTCTTCGGGAACGGCCATTGAAGGCCATTCGCAAAGAGGGGGGAGGAACGATGTTCAGACCATTGGCAGTCGTAGCCGTCATATCGTTGGGCTCCGCAGCCTGCACTCAGGCACCGGGCAGCGCCAACTACTGTGCGCAGAGCCCCGCGGCCTGCGCGTTGATCGCGGGGCTCGTGGTGGCCGGGGGGGTAGCGCTGGCGCGCAGCAACCGCGGCGGAAGCTACGGCACTTACCCGGGCTACGGCGGATATTATACCGCCTCGGACAGCCGACTGAAGACCGATATACTGCCGGTCGGCACCACCGAGAACGGCGTGCCCATCCATGCCTTCAGGTATCTGGGCGGACCCGAGGTCTTCGTCGGCCCGCTGGCCGACGAGTTGCGCACCGACCCGCGGTTCGCCCATGCCGTCACCACCGGCGAGGACGGGTTCCTGCGCGTCGATTTGGCGGCACTGGAGCTTCGTGTGATCAACGCCCCGGCGATGTTCGCCGCCGGCGAGCGCGCCCTGCGCCTCGGCACGCCCTGACCGCGACCGGACGCTCCGCGCCGAAGGGGAGCGCGCCGCGGACGAACGCGACAACGCTGCTTCCATCCATCGGCTGCAGTGGCTTTCTCCTGCGCTCCGACTGCCTTGCGCGGCTGAAGTCGAGGGCGGCGCTTGCCCTGCGAGCGCCGCCGCCGCGCGCCATGCGTGGTGCGCATGTTGACGGGCATCTGATGTAACCCTGCCCACGATGCGCGCCGCGTGAAAGGAGCCTGCTGCCCCACCGGGCGCAGTCACCTGTCCCGCGCGAGCGCCGACAGAGCGGCCAGCGGGGCCACCGCTGGATCATCCTGTGGCCAGGGGCGCAACCAGCGCGAGAGCCACGGCCGGGGGTCGGGTCCGCGCCAGGACAGGTGCGCCACAAAGAACGGCGCCTGCCACCCGTCGACCGCGAACACGGCATCATCGTTGCCCAAGGCAACGCCGATGGCCCGCACGGGCAGACTCTGTAGCGGATGATCGGGACCCAGTTCGCGGCGCAACTGCTCCAGGAACACCGGCGCCTGCTCGGGCAGGAGCGCGCACCAGCCCGGCGGCCAGTCGTATTCGTCGCCCGTGCTCACGGTGCCGCCACCGGCCCGTCCAGAACCATTGCCACCACGCCCAGCGCGATCAGCGCGCCCATGGTGATGTTGAACGCCTTCAGTCGCGCGGGCACCGACAGGAAGCGCCGCAGCCCCTGCCC
>SKMI01000207.1 GCA_007121115.1 Paracoccaceae bacterium
CGGCCGGACACCGCGCAGCACCGATGACCCCGCGCCGCCGCCCCGCATCCCGGTGGCGCCGGGGGTCATGGTCGAGGCTGCCTTGCCATCCGATCCCCTGCCGGTCATCAGCGTGCTTGTGGCGCTGCTGCACGAACCCGACACGCTGCCGCGCCTGATCAACCGGCTTTCGCGGCTGAGCTATCCGCGCACGCATATGGACGTGCTGCTGGTGGTCGAGGAAAACGACACCACCACCCGCGCCGCGCTGGATACGGTCGCATTGCCGGGGTGGATGCGGGTCGTTGTCGTCCCGGACGCGCCGCTGCGGACCAAACCGCGCGCGCTGAATTACGCGCTGAACTTCGCTCGCGGCAGTGTCATCGGCGTCTATGATGCCGAGGATGCGCCCGAACCGGACCAGTTGCAGCGCGTGGCTGCGCGACTGGCCGCCAGCGGCCCGGATCTGGCCTGCGTTCAGGGGATGCTGGACTATTTCAACCCCCGGACCAACTGGCTGTCGCGCTGCTTCACCATCGAATACGCCACCTGGTTCCGGCTGCTGCTGCCGGGCAAGGAACGGCTGGGCCTGGTGCTGCCGCTGGGGGGGACCACGCTGTTCTTCCGCCGTGAAGCGCTGGAGAAACTGGGCGGCTGGGACGCGCATAACGTGACCGAGGATGCGGACCTCGGCATCCGGCTGGCCCGGCACGGCTACCGGACCGAGGTGCTGGACACCACCACCTTCGAGGAGGCAAACTGCCACGCGCTCCCCTGGGTGCGACAGCGCTCGCGCTGGCTGAAGGGGTATGCAATCACCTGGATGGTCCACATGCGTGACCCGCGTACGCTCTTGCGGCAGCTGGGAGCGTGGCGGTTCATGGGGCTGCAGGTGCAGTTCCTGGGCACGCTGGTGCAGGTGCTGCTGGCGCCGGTGCTGCTGTCGTTCTGGGCGCTGTTTCTGGGGCTTGGCCATCCGCTGGCGGGGACGGCGCCGCAGTGGGTGTTCGTCACGCTGGCCGCGCTGTTCGTGGGCAGCCTGGCGATAGACATGGCCTGCGCCTGGCTGGCGCTGGCGCGGCCGCATCACCGCTGGCTCCGGCGCTGGATCGTCACCCTGCCGCTCTATTTTCCGCTCGCCACGCTGGCGGCCTACAAGGCGCTGTGGGAACTCATCGTGGCACCGCATTTCTGGGACAAGACCGCGCATGGCGCCTATGGCACGCACCTGGATCGCGCAATCGTTGTCACCGACTGAGCGCGGACCGGGGGTCGCGCGCTCGACACTCCCGAAACCGCGCCCTATCCTCTCGGGTCAGTAGACGAGCGGAGGGCGCGATGGCGCATGAGATCGAAGTGAACGGCACTCGCCACCGGGTCGATGTCGCGGAGGACACGCCGCTTCTGTGGGTGCTGCGCGACGAGTTGAACCTGACGGGGACGAAATTCGGCTGCGGAATTTCGGCCTGCGGCGCCTGCACCGTATTGATCGACGGCGAGGCCGTGCGCGCCTGCGGTGTGGCCCTGGCCGATGTCTGGGGCCCGGTGACCACCATCGAAGGTTTCGGCGGCCCGGATGCGTTGGCGCCGCTGCAGGAGGCCTGGGTCCGCCATCAGGCCGCGCAATGCGGCTATTGCCAGCCCGGCCAGATCCTGCAGGCCGCCGCGTTGCTCGCTGAAAACCCCGACCCCGACGATGCCGCCATCGACGCGGCGATGTCCGGGAACCTCTGCCGCTGCGGCACCTATCCGGCGATCCGCGCCGCTATCCATGACGCCGCGGCGTCCCTCTCGGAGGCTTGAGCGATGGAGCGCGACAAGGCAACCGGTGAAATCTCGGGCATCAAGCGGGAGAAGCGCGGCGGCAGCCGTCTGGGCAGGATCACGCGGCGCACGCTTCTGGTCGGTGCCGTGGCGCTCGGCGGCGGCGCGGCCTTCGGCATCTGGCAGGTCCGGCGCCCGGTGGACAATCCGCTGGCGCCCGATAGCGGCGCCACGCTCAACCCCTATCTGATCATCGATGGCGACGACATCACCATCATCACCCCGCGCGCCGAAATGGGCCAGGGCATCCACACCACCCTCGCCGCGCTGGTGGCCGAGGAGCTTGATGTCGACTGGGAACAGGTGCGCCACTGGCACGGCCCGCCTGCTGCAGCCTATTTCAACGGCGCGCTGATGCACGGGGCGATCCCCGGGGCCGAGTATTCGCGCCCCGACTGGCAGGTCGCGCTGGCCGATGTGCTGGGCGAAGCCTCGAAGGTTCTGGGCCTGCAGGTCACCGGCGGCTCCACCTCGACCGTCGATGCCTATGAGCGGATGCGGCTGGCGGGCGCCGGCGCGCGCGAGGCGCTGAAGGGCGTGGCCGCCGACCGGCTGGGCGTGGATGTGGCAGACCTGATGACCGAGCGCGGTGAAGTCATCGCCCCCGATGGCACCCGCCTCCCCTATGGCGATCTGGCCGCTGAGGCGGCCGAACGCCCGGTCCCGCAGCCCGCGCTGCGCGATCCCTCGGAATGGCGTCTGCTGGGCCGCTCGCTGCCCCGGCTGGACATGGTGGAGAAAGTCACCGGCAC